>JACQBP010000008.1 GCA_016194445.1 Candidatus Liptonbacteria bacterium
TGGAAAATTTAAAAATGATCTTGCGAAGCAAGAAACCAAAATTTTGAATTTTGATTTTTACATTTTTAACTTAATCGACACTCCCGGCCACAGCGATTTTTCCTATGAAGTCTCCCGTGCCTTAACTGCCGTCGAAGGCGCGATTCTTTTAGTCGATGTCACCAAAGGCATCCAAGCCCAAACTCTTTCTAACTTTCGCGTCGCCCAAAAAGCCGGCTTAAAAATCATCGGCGCCGTTAACAAAATAGATTTAAATCCGCCTCATCTCGAAAAAACGATAGCTTCCCTCGCTAACCTCCTGAAAGTTTCCCCTCAAGAAATTTTTAGAGTTTCCGGCAAAACTGGCGCTGGCGTGGAAGATTTGCTCGAAGCCGTAGTGGAAAAGGTGCCGCCTCCCAAAGATTCCGCCGAAAGCCAAGCCTTGATTTTTGATTCTCTCTATGACGACCACAAAGGCATCCTGGCTTTTATTCGCAATTTCGGCCGCCCGATTAATCCAAACGAAGATATTTATCTTCTAGCCAGCCAAAACAAAGTTAAGTTGAAAGAGATCGGCTATTTTGTCCCGGAGCTGAAATCTTCAAACGCCATCCTCCCCGGTGAAATGGGTTATCTCGCGACCGGCCTTAAAGAGCCAGGCCTGATTCGCATCGGCGACACTATTTCAAACAACCCCAAAACTTCTCCACTCCCCGGCTATCGGGATCCCAGCCCCGTGGTTTTTATTTCTTTTTATCCAACGGGCAGAAGTAAATTTGAAGATATGAAAAGCGGTTTTGCCAAACTCAAATTAACCGACTCTGCTCTTTCAATTGAGCCGGAGGCGAACGACGCTCTCGGCCGCGGTCTCAAAATCGGTTTCTTGGGCCAACTTCATTTTGAAATTATCTCGAGCCGCCTGGAAAGCGAGTTCAATATTGAGTTTTTAACCAGCTTTCCTTCGGTCGCCTACCGGATTAAAGAAGGGGAGAAAGATTACCTCATCAAACAACCCCAAGATTTTCCGTTGAAGCCCGACAAAGTTTTCCAGCCGATGATAAAAATCGAAGTCCTCGCTCCAGCGGAATATCTAAGCCAAGTTGTTAATCTAAAAAATGTTTTTGATCTTGAAGTCTTGGAAATCGAAAATTTGGGAGAAAATATTATTGTCCATGGTCAGATGCCGCTTTCCGAACTCATCCGTGATTTTGACGATCAGCTAAAATCGGTGTCTCAAGGCTTTGCTTCTTTTAGCTATGAGATTTCCGGCGAGGAAGAAGCTGAAGTTGAAAAATTGGAAATTTTAGTGGCGGGCGATGTCGTTCCCGCCTTAACCCGCATCGTTGCCAAAAAAGATTTAGAGAGAGAAGCCAGAAAGTCCGTCGAAAAACTCAAAGAACTTTTGCCCAAGCAGCAGTTCACCCAAGCCATCCAAGCTTCTTCCGGCAGCCGCATTATTGCCCGCGAGACTATCGCGGCCATGAAAAAACTGCTCGGCAATTTTGGAAAAACCGGCGGCGACCGGACCCGCAAAATGAAACTCTGGAAAAAACAACAGCGTGGCAAAGCCCGTCTCCAAGAATCTGGCCGCGTGGATGTTCCCATCACCGTTTTCCGCGAGATTTTGAAGAAATAGATGAATTCGAGATTTCTGATGGCTCCGCTCCCCCTTATCGCATTGTCAAAACTGTCTTCGTGGGCTAAGCTGTAATTACTCCTATGAAAATCGCCGCTCTGATTTTTCTCCTTCTTCTCATTAGCTTCTTGGTCTTCCAAATTTACACTCTTTGGTCAAAGAAAGTTCGCCTCGGAAGCGAGCTCGACAACCTCAAAACCAAGTTCGATCAAGGCCAAGTTGATCAAAAAAAACTCAAAGAAGAACTTGATTATCTCGGGAACCCCTTAAATCTAGAAAAAGAACTGCGCGCCCGCTTCAACCTCAAAAAGCCCGGCGAAAAAATGATTATTCTTGTGCCCACCCCCACTTCCACCACTACCCTTCACCCAAATCTATGAAAGATTGGCTAAGACAATACAAACCCTACGTTATTTTTTCTGCCATTATTCTCTCGGGCTTTTTGGTTTTTATGGTGATTTCCGCCGGGCTTTATCCCATCGCCTCGGTGAACGGTCACTTAGTGAGCGCTCGCACTTTTTGGAAAAATTACCAAGCCGACGCTGTTTACTACCAAGCTTTTTTAAAAAGTTTGGGGCCGGACGATTTGAAAAAAACTGGTCAAAATCAACCCCCCAACACCCTCGAAATCAAAAGGTTGGTTTTAACTAAGCTCATCGAAGACGTTTTAATCAGCAAAGAAGCTCAAAATGAACTTGGCAACGATCTCGACTCTCTCGTCAAAAGCCGCATTGACAAAGTTGATCAAAACCCAGATCTTCAAAAAGCGGCGGAAGGAATTTACGGCTTAGCCCTCTCCGATTTTAAGCAAGAAATCCTCGTCCCTCTCGCCAAAGAAGAAATTTTAACCGGCCGCCTTTTCTTGAAAGGCCAAAAGTTTGAAGATTGGCTAAGTGACACCAAAAAAACCAGCCACGTCAGTGTTTTCTCCAGTCAGTTTTATTGGGATGGCAAGGAAATTCAGGTCCAGCAATAGTTTGTGGCTAATTGAAAAATGGAAAAGGAAAAACTCATCCGCGATCTTATAAGTGGAGGTTATTTAAAAACCCCGGCGATCATTGAGGCTTTCCAGAAAATCGATCGCCAAGATTTTGTGCCCCCAGAATTAAAACTCCAGGCCTATTCGAACGAACCTTTACCCATTGGCCACCTTCAAACTATTTCTCAACCGCTCACCGTCGCTTTTATGCTTGAATTGCTCGAACCCAAATCTGGCGAAAAAATTTTAGACATTGGCGCTGGTTCCGGCTGGCAATCCGCGCTTTTGGCGGAAATCGTTGGCGAGACCGGAAAAATCTTTGCCATTGAAAGAATTCTAAAACTCAAATCCATGGCTGAAAACAATCTCAAGCGCTACGGTTTTATCGAAAAGGGGATTGTCAAAATTCTTTGGGACGATGGCTCCAAGGGTTATGCTAAAGAAGCTCCCTACGACAAAA
Organism: Candidatus Liptonbacteria bacterium; assembly: GCA_016194445.1. Classification (GTDB taxonomy): domain Bacteria; phylum Patescibacteriota; class Minisyncoccia; order UBA6257; family 2-01-FULL-56-20; genus VMFW01. The sequence goes on from JACQBP010000008.1 coordinate 3,055, forward strand.
TCATCGCCGCCGCCTCGGCCGAAACCATTCCCGAATCCTGGAAAAACCAACTCAAAGTTGGCGGCCGCCTCGTCGCTCCCGTCAAAAACAGCATTGTGGTCTTAGATAAAATCTCCGAAACCCAATTCGAAGAAAAAGAATATTTTGGCTTCAGCTTTGTTCCGCTAGTTGTCGATTGAGCGGGTAATGGGAATCGGACCCACGCTTTAACCTTGGGAAGGTCACGTACTACCACTATACTATACCCGCATTGCCTCCAAACTTATCAGCTATTCAATAATTTTTCAACTTATCCCGTTAGAAGCCGCGAGGGCTCGCAGCGCGTTTCTGCTTCTAATGGGGCCTACTTCTTCCCTCCCATCAAACTAAGTCCATAAAGCGCTGCCGCCACCGAGACCACCGCCGGACCCAGACCCCAGCCAAATTTTGAAGAAATCCAGAAACCCAAAAGAACTGAAACCACGCTGATGATCGCCGAAACCCACAAAAACTTTTTGAGGTCATAAGTCAGGTTTCGCGCCGCCGCCGCCGGGATAATAATGAGCGCCCCAACCAAAATCGCTCCCAAAAATTGCAAACCCATAATAATCGTCAAGCTAAAAATCAACAAAAAATACAAATTCATTTTTGACAAATTCACCCCCGCCGTCATCGCTAGTTCCGGTGAAAAAAGTCCCAACACCAACCGGTTCTTATACTTCCAAATAAACAACCCGATCAAAATCACCGCCGCCAAACCCGCCACAAACTCCAGTAGCGTCAGTTTTTCAAAACCGCCGAACAAGGCGTCAATCAAATCCGCAGTTGGAGTCACGAGCGCTCCAATCGCGACCGCCGCCGCGAAAATCACGCCAATCGTCGTCTCCGTTGCCAGTCCCGTTTTTTTCTGCAACTGCCAAATTAAAATTGTTCCGATAAAAAGCGTGGCCGCTCCGCCCAAAATGGGGTTGAATTTCAAAAGCAAAGCCAACCCCAAACCCGGCAAAGCGATGTGTGACATCACATCTCCCGCCAAAGTCATCCTTCGCATAAGCGCAAATCCGCCCACCATGCCCGCCGCGCCCGCGCCCAAAATCGCCAATATGAAAGAATAGTAATCGCTAGAAATCATTTTGCGTAGAAATTATGTTCCATGATTCAAGTTTCATGATTTATGATTGCCGTGTTTGTGCTGATAATACTTCTGATGCCGGCCGTAAAGTTCATCCAAAATTTCAGGGCGCAAAGCTTCCGCCGGCGTTCCGAAACAAATATTCTCTTTATTCAAACAGAGCACCTTTGAAGAATATTGCGAAACCACACTCAAGTCGTGCGACACCAAAAGTACCGCCACTTCGTTTTTTTTCTGCAACTTCGCCACTAATTCATAAATTTTTTCTTCCGATAGCTGATCCAAACTCGCCGTTGGTTCGTCAAAGAGGATCACGTTGGGATTCCCGAGAAGCGCAAAAGCGATTAGCGCTTTTTGAAATTGCCCGCCCGAAAGATAACCCACTGGTGTCGTGAGGATCTTGTGACTCACCTCCACTTTTTCTAAAACCTCCTTGATCTCTTTGTGATGCAGTCGAAGCACTTCCACCTTTGCTCTCAAAAGGTCTTCCAGGTTAATCGGTAAATACCTGTCCGCGTCAATCCTTTGGGGCACATACCCGATTTTTACTCCCGGCGCCCAAAGCACTTGTCCGGCGTGAGGAATCAAGCCAATTAAAGTTTTCAAAAGAACGGTTTTTCCCGAACCATTCGGCCCGATAATCGCCAAGTTTTCTCCCTGCTCAACATCCAAACTCAAATCCTGAATGATCGTCTGGTCATTCAATCGAACCGTCAAATTCTTGATCGAAAGTATCTCCATGAATTAAGATAATTCTAGCCGATAAAATCTTATTTTAAAAGCCTCTTCTCTATTGGACACTCTTATAAAAATGAGTAAGAATGGGTAATAAATGGCTGGTTCTCCCGTTGAACAAATTAAA
>JACQBP010000044.1 GCA_016194445.1 Candidatus Liptonbacteria bacterium
AAAATGTTCTACCAGATAAATATCAAGATCATCAATTAAAAGGAGATCTGGTAGAATTTAGAGAATGTCATATCGCACCAAATATTTTACTTATCTATAAAATAGACAATAATTATTTAAGACTTAATAATTTAGGTTCACATAGTGAATTATTTTAGAATTGTTTACTGGATTGTGTCGATAATTTTTGTCACTAGATGTTAGGTCGCTAGGCTTTAGGGTTCTTCCATAAATAATTTCTCGTAGATTCGCCTTCAGATTTCTGTAAGATTTCACCTTTGCCTTAATGCCCGAAAAAGCCACGGGCGAGGGAGTCGGGGAGGGTGATAAATTTTACTTTTTGATCGAGGCAGAATTTTTTTACTTCTTCGTCTTTGACGCTGCCCCGAGTGGCCAAGATCGTTGTGATGCCGGCCTCGATTAAGATTTTAGGACCATCGGTAAAAGGAAAGAAACTGTCACTGTAGGCAACCGCACCCATCAGATTATGACCTGCATCTTTAGCTCGTTTGATGGCGAGTTCGCAACCACTGACGCGATCTTGTTGGCCGACGCCATTACCTAAAAGCTGACCATCTTTGATAATCGTTATCGTATTGCTATTAGAAGTACTGCCAATGGCCCAAGCTAAGATAATGTTCTGTTTTTGTTGATCGGATAATTCTTTATCTGGATTCCGGGTCAAGCCCGGAATGACAGGAGTGGCGGAATTTATCTCTTCTGTATTGGTCTGTAAATCGGGATTTTTAAAATCTAAGATGAAAGTATAGTTAGGCTGTTTTAAAAATCCACCTCGGACGTAACGAAAGCGAGTTTGATTATCGAGGGATTTCTGTGATAATGATAAAAGAGCGGGATTAGTTAGGAAGCGACATTTGTCACCCTTTCGTTTGAGCAAATCAATGGCTGAATTAGTAAACGAAGGTGCGATGATGCCATCCAAAAGTCTCCTCCCTGATTCAATTCTGTAGGTTAATAAGACTTCGGCTAGGTTGGCATCGATTTCAAAATTTAACAGGACTACGCCACCAAAGATGGCTCGCAAGTCGCCGTCCAACATTTTTTGAATGACTAAAATCTGATTATCTCCGACCGCCGCGCCACAAGTGTTCCCGTGTTTGGCGCCGAGAGCCAGATAAGGGCTCGTGACAGAATTAATATCTAAACCAGCCATAATGTGGGTAGCGGTTTGAAGTAGACGATCGAGGTCGCAAAGATTGTTATAAGAAGGAGCGGTACCGGCGGTCAAAACAAAATTACTTAAAGAGAGGGGATCAGGGTTTAGTGGAGGAGTTTGCATTAAGGAGGCGGGGGCTTGCCAACCGTTTTCGCCATATTTACATTGACTGGTTTTTTCTCCCAAAAAGCCATCATATTTTCCAGCGCTGTGATAGCGAGCTGAAGCGAGAGCGTAATTCGCCACGGTGAATTCAGCTTTAGAGGCCAAGAAAGATAGATATTCTTCGGCCTTAGATTCTCCATTTTTCAACCAATCAATCACCTTAGTTCGATCAGCTGGATCACAAATGACGATTCTTCTTCCTTTGGCGGCCGCTCGTAAAAGTGTCGGACCACCAATATCTGTTTTTTCAATCACCTCGGACTGACATCTTTGGCGCATTTCTTCGTTGGAACCATTACTTCTTCGCTCGTCGTACTCGATAGTACGACTCGCTTGGAGTTTGGTTCCGCCTTGAACTGCATCCAGAGCTGTCAGTCCTACAACGGTCTTACTTTCTATTGAAGATAAAGTACATTTTTCGATGGTTTCTTGAAGGGGATATAAATCACAGCAGACTAAATCAATTCGGGGAATGTTTAAGAGTTTCATTTCAGCGTTGTCTGGTTCGTTGTTTTGCGATAGTAAACCAGCGTAAATTTCTCGGGATAAAGTGACCACTCGGTGTCCCAAGATAGCGCCACCACCAACCCAATCGGCTACATCCGAGACTGCCAGACCGGCCTCTTTCAGAACTCGAGCGGTTCCACCAGAAGCGATAATTTTAAAATTCAAATCCACCAAAGACTTGGCAAAATCAATGATTCCCTCTTTATTGTAGACAGATAACAAGGCGGTTCTAGGTAAGTTCATAAGGTTATAAAGTTGAAAGTTGAAAGTTCGTAAGTCATTACACTTGTCATTATTCTTAAATCTTAAATCTTTTATATTTCCAGCATTTGCGCTCGCTCGGGTCCAACGCTGACTAGAACAATCGGTACTCCGAGTTCTTGCTCGATGAATTTAAGATATTCTTGGGCTTGTTGTGGTAAAAGTTTATGATTTCGAATTTGTCCGGTGAGAGTTTGCCAACCGTCAAATTCTCGGTAAATAGGTTTTAATTCAGGATTGGAAAAATCATCCATAGAAAAGTTCTGAATATTTTTATACTTGGTACAGATTTTTATTTTTTTAAAATTATCTAAGACATCGAGTTTGGTGATGGCTAGACTAGTGACCCCGTTAATCATAATGGCATATTTTAAGGCCGGTAAATCTAGCCAACCACAACGTCGGGGTCGGCCGGTCGTGGCACCATACTCATGGCCGATAGCGCGCAGTTTTTCTCCCGTTTCATTGTCTTGTTCAGTTGGAAAAGGACCACTGCCAACCCGAGTCGTATAGGCTTTCACAATCCCCATTACTTTTCCAATCCGACTCGGTGGCACTCCTAGTCCGGTGCAGACTCCAGCGACAATCGTATTCGAAGAAGTCACATAAGGATAGGTGCCGTACATTACATCCAGCCAACTTCCTTGAGCTCCTTCAGCCAGAATAGTTTTATTATTATTGAGATTCTTATTTAAAAAATATTCACCATTAACTAGGTTCAGTTTTTTTAATTCTTGGGTAGCCATCAACCACTCGGTCTCCGTTTTTTTAAAATCTTTTAACGAAAAATTTTTTAAGAATATCTCGCCGTAACTTTTCAGAATTCGAAAATGATCTTTTTTTATTGTCTCGTATTTAGTTTTAAAATCTGGTTCAAATAAAGAACTGATTGGTAGAGCTTTTCGACTGACATTATCTCCGTAGGTTGGGCCGATACCGCGAAGAGTGGAGCCAATTTTTCCAGCCCCCCTCGATATTTCGGACATCTTATCGAGTAAGATATGGGCGGGGGTGATCAGACGGGCTTTGAGAGAAATCATAATTCTTTTTCTAATATTAGGGATAATTTCATTTAGAGTCTCTAATTCTTTCATCAAAAGAACGGGATCAATGACTACGCCATTGCCAATCAGATTGAGGCACTTTTTTTCAAAGACGCCCGAGGGAATGAGATGAAGGACGATAGTTTTTTGGCCGACGACAATCGTGTGACCGGCATTGGGTCCGCCTTGAAATCGGGCAATAATATTATAGTGAGGAGCTAAGCGATCAATAATAGCACCCTTGCCTTCATCACCAGCCTGGAGGCCAATCA
>JACQBP010000040.1 GCA_016194445.1 Candidatus Liptonbacteria bacterium
ATATGGGAGAGTTCGTGAGCTAAAACGCCTTCGAGTTCGGTTTTGTTGAGTTTTTGGAGGAGGCCTCTTGTGACGCAGATGACCGCGTGGTTGGGGTCGAGGCCGGTCGCAAAGGCGTTCGGAGCCAGTTCGGGGGTGACATATATTTTGGGTGCGGGGAGGCCAGCGCTAATCGAAAGATTTTCAACGAGGCTGTAGAGCTCGCGGTTCGAGTTCCGATCCACGGGCACACCTTTCGACATAGCGAGAACAATTTTATCGGACTGCCAGTAACTTATGAAACTCATAAAACAAGAAAAGATGACGGCGATGTAGAGGATGTTGGGGTTGCCGTAGGCTTCAGAGAACACAAAACCGAGGCCGATAATGACGGCAAAGAAAACCGTGAAAAGAAGGAAGGTTTTGCGGATGTTGGATGATTTTTGGGTGTATAAAGTGGCCATAATCACTAATCAAACACGAATATTATCACTAATGATCCCGAATTTTGTAACCTCTTAACAGTCGTTTGATTTGCAATCCATTTCGAGAAAAATTAGCCAGGATGCCTAGTTCAATGTTTGCACTATTAAGATAAGCTAAAATCTGTTTGATGTCACGAATGTAGAATTTGTTTGCAGCTTTTATCTCTAAAACTATTTTTTTCTCTATAGAAAAATCTATAAAATACCTGCCGATAGATTCGCCCTTGAAATCGAGTGGGACATGAACTTGTTCAACAAAATTAAGACCTGCATCTCTTAAACTTTTAGAAATAGCGCGCCCGTAATATTTTTCCTGATAACCACCTCCTAGATGGTTGTGGGTATCGAAAAGAATTCCGACTATTTTGTAGCTTAAGTCCTTCTCAACTATTTCTTTCATTCGAGACTATTCGAGAATGGATTCGAGATTTGATTAGTGATTTAGAATTTCACCTGCACGGGCTGCCCTTCGGGGCCTTTTTCGTCGATGTCGAAGAATTCTTTGGGGGCGAAGTGGAAGAGGTTGGCGATTAAGTTCGAAGGAAAAGTTTCCACCTTGGTGTTGAAGTCTCTTACGTTCCCATTGTAGAACCTTCGGGCGGCTTGGATTTTGTTTTCGGTGTCAGAGAGTTCTTCTTGAAGCTTCGCAAAGTTTTCGGAAGCCCTAAGAGAGGGATAATTTTCGGAAACGGCGAAGAGGGTTTTAAGCGTGCCGGCGAGTTGGTTTTCAGCTTTAGCGATTTCTTTCATGTCCCCTTTGGAGGAGGCGCCCATGGCGCGCGTGCGAGCTTCGGTCACTTTTTCAAAGACGCCGCTTTCGTGCGAGGCGTAGCCTTTGACAGTCGCGACTAGGTTGGGAATTAAATCGTAGCGACGTTTGAGCTGAACTTCGATGTCCGACCAAGCTTCTTTGACGCGGTTCGATAACCGCACGAAGCCGTTGTAGGAGAAAATGAACCAGAGGACGATTAAAACTAGGATTCCGATTAAGATATACATGGTTTATATTTCACGAAACAGTCGCGAATATTATCGCGAATGATTACAAATGGTTTTTATATTACGACTTTTTTATATTCTAACAGGTTTTTGAAGAAAATAAAAGGTGCTGGTCTTTAGAGTAATTTTAGTGCAGACAGATACGGAAAAGCTTCCTTTAATAAAAGGTAGACTGCTTGAGAATCCACGAATGTCATAAATCCTACTAAAAGAAGAACGCCAAATATGAGGATAATATATAATCGTGATGATATTGCGCTGGGTTCCCCCTGTATACCCTCAAGTCTTTTTTTCTTATATATTTGCCGAATAACCATAACACCGAAAAGAGACGAAAAGCCGATAACCCAGATAGGTAAATAGTTTAGGATGAGGCTTTTTATTTCTGGTTTGCCATATAGAAAAATAAAGATAACGTTTGTGATAGCAGTGGCCGCAAAGGCAAAACTATTTTCTGTGAGCTGATCGATGTGGCCTTTCAAAAAATACGTAATTACGGAACTCCCCAAGAAGACAAAAGATATGATGACAACTACAAAAGCGATTAAAAATAGAACGATACCGATTACAGAAATAATCGCGATATTGGTTTCGATCAAAAACTTTGCTGTTATGCCGACAACTGCAAAAACTGAAATTCCTATAATCAGATTTAAAGGTTTTTCTAGGTACTTTCCCAATAAACTAGAAAAGGGGTTCATCTTGAAAACAATTTATCTCTTAGTTTTTTAACTAAGCTTTTTTCTTTCTTGATGGCTTTGGTTTTTTTGATCTTACGTTTTGTTTTTTTAGCCATTTCTCAGTTGATTCTGATTCCCAAACAAAATCAGCGAATACATCTTTGACAAAATTAGCGTGGCAACAAGGACAATTCCACGCGAACTCTGGGCACTTGGGGCCGTAATTTTGGCGAACATATTTTGAAAACCATTTTTGAAAGTCTTGGAGTTTCTTTAGGTCGTGGTTCATAATAACTGGACTATTAATTATTTTGGATTGGTCTTATCCGGACGGTGGTTTCGGTAACGACCGTAAAGTTGCCAGAAAGTTTTCTTTTAGTAGCGAGAAACCTTGAGAGAATTTCAAGAAGAGAACTCTCTCTTTCGTTTGGGAGCCTAAACAATATAACGCCGGCAGAGGGCTTTAGGTTTCTAAAGACAAGTTCGCCAAAATCCTTATCGAGAGTAATAATGATCCTCTGGTTTTTGTTGGCTAAGGAAATAATTTCACTATCACTTGAACCTCTTAATTTACTATCTTCAACGACGGAAATAACATCATGGTCTTGGCTTCTTAAAAAAGCCGCCACGAGCGGGCCGATATTCTCATCGGCAAGGAACTTCATGCTAGCGGTAGGCTATTTCTCTTTTGGTTTTAATCAAAGGCAAAACTTGTTCTTGGCCGATAAGACGAGTGGCATATTCAAGACAGGCTAAGATATCGCGCTTTTTTAGGTGCGGATAGGTTTTGAGAATTTCTTCGGGCGTCGCGCCTTGGGCTAAAAGCCGCAAAACCAGCTCCACAGTGATGCGGGTGCCTTTAATAACCGGTTTGCCAACCATTTTCTTGGGGTTAATTTCGATGTAATTTTGATAGTCTTTCATCACTTTAGATTATAGCGGTTTTGAGGCGAAAAAGAAAACCGCCGGGCGCAAGGCGCGGCGGGGGGTGTTGTTCCACAGAACATCACATCGGGGGGTTAACAACTGGCGCACGCATGTGCTCACCAGAAAAGGCCCCCAGAAGAAACAGCGCAAAGATCGCCAACATGATGAGAGTAAAAACTATTCGCCAGGTTCTCATCACTCTCTCCTTTCACCTCGTTTGAGGAACTTCCAACAAAGAATCAGGGTGACTACTGCGACTAGGGACAGGATCCGGTCTAATCCATTCATTGGTTCACTTGTCATTGATCCTCCTGACTGATTAGTATAGTAATCGGATCTCGAAAAAAATCAACTGCGGTTTTTTAGTTTTTCAACTAAACTTTCTTCTTTCTTTTTGATGCCTTCCTCTGTTCCGCGTCTCGCGATGGCGTAGTCGGCCATATCGACAAGCATGTATTTAGCAATGAGCGGAAATTTTTCTTTTAGCAGTTCATATTTTTTTTGTTCGATGAGGCGATAGTCGGGGTGGCCTTGGGAGATGGTGCGAAGTTCGGTTTCCCAAAAAGCTTGGCGGAGGTTTTGGTATTGATAGAAGCGCAGGCGATACGCTAGTGGAACGACATATTGAGCCAACTCGGGATCTATGCGTTCGAGCTTATCAAAAAGGAGTTTAGCGGCTTCGAGAGGCTGGATGAATTTTTCGGTAAAGCCAGCCTCTTCGATTTCTTTCGGGATATGGTAGCCGTGATGGGTGCTAAACATCTGACGGTCTTGGGTCATAATGCGGTGGCGGTGGAGATCGCGATAAGCGCCAGCGTCCATCACGATTTCGAACCTCACGTAGGAATTTTCAAAAGGGCGGCCGACTTTGTACCACCTCGCTTTCCTACCACCCGTGTAGTTTTCCAAAACTTCGGCTTTTTCGGCTGTGGACATGGATTTCACGCGCAAATAAATCTTTTCGTAGGATTCGTGAGTTTCGGGGAAAATTATCGACGCGATGATTTTATTTTCGGCCTCCGGATCAAACTCTACAAGTTTGACCTCCGGCTGCGCTACGGGGTGTATAATCGTCCCCGTCTCCAAATCGCTATCGCGAGTTGGAACGGGGCTGCGCTGCGCTTGCTTGGTTTTTAGGTAAGCGCGGACTTTGGCGCCGCGATTGACTAAATAATCCTGATAACCTTGAGAGTTTTCTTCTGTTAAGCGCAAGAGTAAAGACGGGATTTCTTTGTCGAGTTCGGTTTTGAGAGTTTGAGCGATCCAGCGGAGTTCGCCTAAAGGATGTTTTAAGGTGCGGCTCAAAAGATATTCGAAAGCTTGGGCGTTGCCGCGGAAAGCGACTTGGCCGAGGGTGGCCATCGGGAGCAGGCCGCGGAGAGTATCAAAAGCTTTTTTTTCTAAAATGGATTCTTTGTCGTCGAAATTTTTCTTGAGCCATTCCAAAAGCGGTGGTAAGAGTTCGACATAGGTGTCGAAAAGTTGGTTTAAAGTTTTCTGGTATTCAGTGAGAAGACCGAGTTTTTCTAAGTCCGGAGTGGGAGTGTAATAGAGATAATGGTCGCTGATTTTGTTGCCAAAATTGACATAGCGAGTGGATTTTTCGATTGGTTCCAAACCGAGACGGCGGTCTTCGATAAATTTCAGCGCGACTTGCGAGATGCCCCAGAAAACGACGTGAGTCCCGGTCATTTGGGCGATCGAGTCGTCGCCGTACTGCGAGAGCCACTTGGCGTAAAACGATTGGGCGCGCTGGTTGTTTAAAATATTTTTGAAGCCGTGGTGTTTGAAAAACTTGACGGTGTCTTCGAGCTCGGCCGCGAGCGCTTTGTCCTCTCCATCAATAATTGGATAGAGGTATTCATCAAGGAGAACTCTTAAAAGCGAGTTTTTGGCGCGGGAGGCACGGGAGCAGAGGGCACCCACGATTTCGGGCGGGAGGTTGGTGAGAGCGGAAATTAAGCCTTTGGGATTAGAAGCGAAGGGTTCTAAATAATGGAGGTCTCGCTCGGAGAAAGGTTCGCCGGGGAATTGAGGGGTGTATTGAGAAATATTTTCTTCCATAGAGTTTTATTAAGTTTAAGATAGTATGGAAGGAAATCAAAACCCCGTCTTCAGACGGGGTTTTGAGAATACCAAACGCGATACTTTAACCACGCCCAGAAGGAAGCGAGAAGTATTCACTGTAAGCAGAGTTCCCATGGTCATCGCTTATATAAAATCTATAAGAGTGATCTTTTTGTAGGTTATTTGGAATCACAAAGTTATATGTACCATTACCATCGTTTTCCAATTTTCCGCTTTCCCAAACTTTACTGATTGACGCTCCGACGGATTCTAATGACTTATCAAGAATAGATAGGTAAACATACTTAGACCCGCCAATCCACTGTACACTAAAACTGCTTTGATACGCCACGCCGGAACTATCCAGGTATGGCGGCCATCCGGACCAGGACGAAGTAACGAAGCTAAGAGCCACCGGCGGTACTATGTTGAAATATCCGCTTTCAGCCACAACCTTATTGGCTTCTCCTTCGCTGACTCCAGATTTTATAAGCTGAAGTTTATAATTACCAGGCTTAACAGGTATTTCTATATTACTACTGGAGTACCCAGCGCTGACAACGCGAGGATTCCATGTTACTGATGTCTTACCAGCATCAAAGAGAGGCGTCTCTCCAACTCTTTTGCCATTTACATCAACTAGGATCATCACGAAAGGTTTATACAGAACATTGTCGGAATAGTAGGCGAACATCGGTTGGTTTAACTTTATCTCGCTACTCTTTCCGATTTCCACATTTTGACCAGCAACCGGTGAAATAATTCTCATCGGAATAGTAGCCGTAGTAATAAATTCGAATGTCGAACTCATTTTTCTTACTGTGTCGACATTGTCGCCAAACGCCGTAGATGCTAATTCATAGCCATAAGAATTTTTTACCGAAGCCACGAGGATAATCTGTTTTGAATTTTGTCCAACAGACACTATCTCCTTTGCGGCTACATTATTCAGAGTAATATCTTTCCAATTTCCATTTAGGTAATCAAAATATTTTACGAATTTATCCAAAGTAGTTTGATTGGGGTAGACCTCAAGTGTGGCAAGTGGCTTAGAGTCGGCTGTCATAGAAGTTCCAAATCCAACATAAAAGAAGCCGCCGTCTTCGCTCCAAGAACCTTTCGAGGCCAACCAGTCCGATGGATACTTAATACTGAAACCATAAGTATCATTGCGGTAGGTTTTCCAGTTGGAGATTTCGTTGCTCGCCGTATTTTCGGGGGCTGGTAAATTACTAGCTTGTGGTTCTTGATTCGTACTTGCTGGGGTTGGTTGTTTCGTCTTTGTGGCAAAATAATAAGCTCCGGCGCCGATCACTAGAACGGCGAGGACAACTAGTATGGCTGGCACGAGGGCGAAACCCCCGCGCCAAAGCTCCGCGTTGGCACGGGACTTTGCTTTACTATTTTTAATGTTTTTGGTCATACCCTTAAGATAACACTAAAAAAAATAGGGGGCAAATTTATGATTGTTCGGATTGTCTTCTTTCCTTTAATTCAATTTCTTCCTTGAGTAGATCAAACTTAACTACAAATCTATCAAAAAAATCTTTCTGACCGACGACTCCATAGTTGAAACCGCCTGATACTCGAGGTAAGAATCCGGCTTCAATTTTGTACGGCCAGCCACCAACCTCGATTTCCAGCGGGTGAATAAAGTAAGTGGCAGTCTGACCGGCTATTCCACCCACTGTATCCGGTCTACCGTTTTTAATATCAATCCCAAGGAAATCTCCGATTTCAGCGTCAAAGATACAGAGGTCGGCTCCGGAATCCACAAGAACTTCGTAACCAATAGAGCGGTCTTTGTATTTAAGCTTGATGGGAATCACCGGTCTCAAAAATTGACCGAATCTCTTGTATTTGAATTTCATAGACCCCAGCCGACGTAGGCGGTCAATTCTTCCGGTACGCGAGTTACGATGGGGTTTTTGCAACCCCTTTTTGTCGCTTGCTGGATTGCTTCTTTGAGAGTTCTGCCGCTTCCGACTACCGTTTTTTCATCATCCAACAAAACAATCCAGAGGCCTTTATATTTTTTGTATATTGTTGTCCAATCTAATGCCATAATTGAAATTTAGCACACGATTCAACTTTTTGCAACTGGCCGTGGCGATTTTTAAAGTTTTTGGGCATTTGATTTATCTGGCTAAAGCGAATTCTTTAGCTTTTTTAGCTAGGCCGGGGAGTGATCGTTTGAGATGGCTAGAGGCTTTTAGAATTTCAAAACCTAAAACGTTACCCTTTTTGTCGAACTCAACCGAGACGCCGGGGGCGATTTCTTCAAAACTTTCCTCTTTACCCTTTTTGGCAATCAAAAGCAGGCTGTCGGAGGCAGAGTCGTATTTGACGATTAAATTTTCTCTTTTGTTTTTTGCCATCTGCCAGAATTAACCCGATTTTCCTCCTGACCTTTTTTTAGGGGATGAACGGTAATTAAGTAGACTATATCATCGTGGATAGAAAAAGCAACCGCAAATTTCTTTTTGGTTTTACCACGGCTAATTGATTTAACAGCTATGAAAAGCGTGGTGGCAAGATCAAAGTAATAAGCGTCGGCTTGGGAGTAAATTTCTTCGGGCAACTTTTTAGGAATGGCTCGAAATTCAATTCTTGAGAGCAGGTGGTTCGTATAAACTATTTTTCTTTCCACTTTTTAATTATATTACATACCCATAAAACACAAAACCCGCAACAAGCGGGTTCTGTTTGATCTATCAATTTTCCAGGTTTTACATCATACCATCTCCCGCACCAAAGCTTCGCGTTGGTACGGGATTCCGTTCGCTAGCGCTCATTTCACCCATTCGTCATTAGTATTGCCGAAAGACAAAAATATATTGATGACTCAGGATGAAATTAAAAACAAAGAGCGTTTTCAATTTCACATTCCCATATCCATGCCGGACATATCGGGCATGCCACCGGGAGCGCCGGATTTTTTCTCGGGGATTTCGGAGATAGCCGCGCCGATGGTTAAGTAGTTGGCGGCCACCGAGATGGCGTTGGTAAACGCAGTCTTCACGACTTTTAAGGGATCGATGATGCCGGCTTCTTTTAAGTCGCCGATTTTGTTCATAAGCGCGTTGAAGCCGAGCCAGGTATTGGAACCTTTTTGTTTTTCGGTGCGGAGTTCTTGAGTCACTTTGCTGTGAGACTCGCCGGAGTTGTCGACGATCGCAATCAAGGGAGCTTCGAGGGCGCGCTTTAAGATTTGGATGGCACCTTCGACAATGGGACGGTTGTGATTCGCGACGTTCACCGCATTTAAGTCCACGTTGAAAAGAGCGATGCCGCCGCCCGGGACGATCCCCTCTTCCATGGCGGCTCGCGTGGCCGAGACCGCGTCTTCCACGCGTTGCTTTAATTCTTTTTGAGCAGATTCAGTTGGAGCGCCCACTTTAATGACCGCCACGCCGCCGGAGAGTTTGCCCAGGCGTTCCTGGAGTTTTTCTTTGTCGAAGTCGGAATCGGTTTTTTGGATTTGAGCTTTGATTTGGGCGACTCTGGCTTCGATATTTTTCTTATCGCCTTTGCCGGCGACCACGGTGGTATTATCTTTGTTCGAAATGACTTTGTGGGCGTGGCCGAGGTTTTCCAAGGTGACGTTTTCTAATTTTTTGCCGAGCTCTTCGGAGACAAATTCGGCGCCGGTTACAACCGCAATATCCTGGAGCATTTCTTTGCGACGATCACCAAAGCCGGGAGCTTTAACCGCGAGGACGCTAAAGATGCCGCGGAGTTTGTTGACCACTAAAGTGGCCAACGCTTCGCCTTCGACTTCTTCGGCGATGATGAACAACTCTTTTTTGCCGCTCTGGACGACTTTTTCTAAGATGGGCAGAAGTTCGTTGATCGAGGAGATTTTTTTGTCGGTGACTAAGATATACGGATCTTCGAGTTCGGCTTCCATGCGCTCTTGATTCGTAATCATATAAGGCGAGATGTAGCCGCGATCGAATTGCATGCCTTCAACCACTTCGAAGGAGTTGCCAATGGTGTTGGAATCTTCGATCGTAACCACGCCTTCTTTGCCGATTTTGCCCATCACTTCGGCGATCAACTTGCCGATGGATTGGTCTTTGGCGGACAAGGTGGCGACTTCTTGGATTTTTTTGTTGTCATTGATGACTTCTTTTTGATCTTCGAGTTTTTTAAGGATGGTTTCGCTCGCTTTTTTGAGTTCTTCGGCCAGTTGGATGACGTTGAAGCCTTTTTCGCGAATAATTTTTTCGCCTTCGTCGATCATGGCTTGAGCCAAGACCACGGAGGTGGTGGTGCCGTCGCCGACGTTGTCGTTCGTTTTATCCGCGGCTTGTTTCAAAAATTCGGCGCCCAAGTTTTCATATTTATCTTTGAGTTCGATTTCTTTGGCGACGGTGACGCCATCGAAAGTGACCTGCGGGGCGCCGTAGGATTTTTCAATGACGACTGCGCGGCCACGAGGGCCGAGGGTCATGCGGACGGCGTCGGCCAACTTATCGATGCCTTTCTTGAGCGCCACGCGCGCGTCTTCGTTAAATAGAATTTGTTTAGCCATGTTTGAATTAACTATTAATTTTTAACTTATAACTGATAACAAGAATTTACGACTCTTTTAATTTCTTTTTGAAACCTCCTAGTTGTTTTGAGATACTTTCTAGCTTGGAATAGGCACTATCAAAATCATTTTGATTAATAAATTTGTTATCTTTCATCACATCCAGAGCAGCCAGTGTTTCGTTTACGGAACCAAGCGAGATATTGATAAATCTATTCATTTCTTTATCAGAACTTTTTCCACTCCCCTCTGCTATGTTTAAGATTATGGAGAATGAAGATCTGATAACTTGATTACCGAGATCGTATCTGTATTGACTAGGAAGTTTCTTGACTAAATTCATAACCATTGAGAATAACTCTTTCGCTTCCCGGTAAACCGGCCAATTCATAAACTTAAACATATCTTTTTGAGTTATCCGTTAGTGGTTATTAGTTATCAGTTGCCATCACTCGATGATGGCCAAGATATCGTCTTCGTCGCCGACTAGATATTTTTTGCCATCAATTTCGATTTCGTCGGGACCGTATTTTTTAAACAAGACGACGTCGCCGACCTTGACTGACATCGGGGCGCGTTCGCCCTTGTCGTTTAACTTACCGGGGCCGATGGCGAGAACTTTGCCTTTCATCGGTTTTTCTTTGTCCGCCGTGTCAGGGATAACAATCCCGGATTTGGTGGTTTTGTCCTCTTCGATGGGTTCGAGGAAGACGTGGTTGGAGAGGGGCTTGAATACCATAGGTTTTAGGTGATAGGTTTCAGGTTTTAGTAAGACCCGGAAAACTATCCCGAATTTGTTTATTAGCACTCCCGACCTCGGAGTGCTAATTAGTTTAGTCGGCTACAGAAAGCTTGTCAAGAGCCAGAGGCTTGCTATACTTTTCCGTAGAACTTTGGGCTAATCCGAATGAAGCGCTAATACTAGGCCGAGTAAGTCGAATAACTTTCAGCTCCAGCAAAGCCGAGCTTAGCTCGGGCCCGCCGAACGCGGCTATCCGGGGATCGAACTCGCGATTCCTTCTTCCTTAGGTTGGTGCTAACCTTTTGGAGAATGGGTATCGGAAGAGATACTTAGCATGGGCGAATTCCCCACCTAGGGGTCTGGCTGGACATTCGGAGAAGCCTTTCAAAAGCCTTGGCGAGCACCCGCCAGGGCTTCTTTATTTTATGAGCTTCGGGAAAAAGAAAAAGGCGCCCGTGGAGAGGGGCGCCTGTGTTTACTGCGTGCAACCGCAGTGGTTTAGGCCGGGGCTTGGATAACAGCCGTTTCGTTCGGCAAGGTGCCGCTGGGCTTGGTGGCTTTGTTTCCGTTTTCATCAAGCGGGATGATGCGGCCGTCTTCGATCACGGAAAAATGAGCTCTGTCTCCCAGTATGAACTTGAGAGACCTCTTTGAGTAGAAGGCAAAGGTTGGGCCGTTTGGTTTGTAGATGACGATCAACCACTGGTTCTCTTTCTGGAACGTTTCAGCGAGAAGGGTGTAGATCTTACCTTTCTTGAGAGTAGATAGATCGAATTCCCACCCCGAGACGAACCCCAACGTTGATTTCCAGGCACGTTGGAGCCCCATCCCAACTAAACCAATGGAGCAGATTGCAGTAGCTGCCAAGGCTGATTCCCAGCTGCCATTGATGTTGATGGCAACCAAGTAACCTCCCAGAAAGGCCATCGCCAGACCAGCAATGGATAGGGATAATGCTTTTAGATCACCCATACCTCTCTCCTTTCCTACCTAGTTTACGTTGACGATTTACCGCTTTAAATATAGACCTTGGGCCTGTTTTAGTCAAGAACTATTTTGCTTTATTGATTTCGTCGTAGATGTTTAGAACGGCTTTGATGGCGTCGCCGGCGGAGACATTGTTTTGTTTGTATAAGACATCCGTCACATCCCCGGCGGCCCAGAGACCAGGCAGAGAAGTTTTTTGAGTTTTGTGGTCAACGATGATGTCGCCGAACTTGTCTCTCTCGACTAAGTCACCCAACATTTCGGAGTTAGGGAGGATGCCAATTTCCACAAAAACACCGCCAACTTCGAGAATTTTTTCGGCGTTGGTTTTTAAATCTTTATATTTCAAACCAGTAACTTTTTCTTCGCCCAAAATCTCTAAAGTCTCGGCGTTGACAATAAGTTCAAACTTGGGGTCTTTTTGGATTTTATCTAAAGTGATCGGGTCGCCTTTTGGAAAATCACCGCGCTCAAGGAGATAGATTTTTTTGGCGTAGGGCTGCAGATCCACCACGGCTTCGAGGCCAGCGTTGCCGCCACCCACGACCACCACGACTTCGCCCTCGAAAAGGGGCGCGTCGCAGATGGAGCAGTAGGCCACCCCGTGGCCTTCGTGCTTGTCTTCGCCGGGGATGCCGAGGCGGCGGCGGCGCGAACCGGCGGTGGTTAGAATATATTTAGCTTCGTAATTTTTGCCTGATTCGGTTTTAACCACAAAGCCCTCGCCAGACTTTTCGATTTTCGCCACGCGCTCGCTGTCAAAGATATCAATCCCCGCCTGATCGCGGAGGTGACTCTCGAGCATTTGAGCTAAATCAAAACCAGAGACGGATTTGGTGCCGATCCAGTTTCTCACATCCGCTGAAACCAAAGACTGGCCGCCGAAGGAGTCGGTTACAAGCGCCACTTTGATTTTTTTTCTGGCGGCATAGACGCCGGCGGCCACGCCGCCAGGACCGCCGCCGATGATGATTAGTTCGTAAATCATGGAACGTGAATCTTGAAACTTGAAACAACTAAAGACTAAGACAACCTGACCAAAGCGTTCTCGATGCCTTCGCGATCGAAACCGATAAAGGCTTCGTCGCCGATAACAATCAAGGGGACACCAACTTCGCCGAAAGAGGCGAAAACTTTTCTTCTCGCTTTGAGATCATTGGCCAAACTGTATTCAAGATAAGGAATAGCTAGTTTTTCAAAATAGGCTTTGGCCATTTGGCAGTAAGCACAGGAAGGAAGAGTGTAGATGGTGATGGGAGGCATGAAGTGAGAAAGGTTGTAGGTTGTAGGGTTTAGGGTTCTTGGCCAAAGACGGTCCAGAGATTGATCAAGAAAATAGCGGTACCGATAATCACATTGCTCCACTTCATAACCGAAACGCTACTAAACCCAAGGAGCCAAGGCGAGAGGATCAGCCAAAACCCTAGAGCCATTTGGATTTTCTCGTTTCGCATTTAAATATTCTATTTTAAAAAGGCGGCGGCGTCAAAAAAACCATCCCAGACACGCTCTATCGGGTGATTTTTAAAAAGTCGTTAACGAGGAGAGGATTGTTTTCTCGCGCGCCAGCAATCCTTGCAAAGTAACCGGTTAAGACGGCTCGGGTCCGGTTCAAAGGGAAGTTCGGTGATTTTGGCGCCGCAACTCGAACAAGCCCATTCGCCTTTGAAGGTTGGCCGAGGAGGATATTGATTTTGGTCCATAGTTTTTATAAAAATCCGCCCTTTAGATTCGCTGTAGTCACTAGCTAAGAATTTAGATTTTAGGTGATTTAAGCAAGCTGTCGATGGAACTCTTGATTTCGGGAAAAGGCAGGAAGCCACCAATTTGTTGATCGTTTAGGAAAACACTCGGGGTGCCTTTCACACCGGCGGTGCGGCCATCACTGTTATCCTGTTCCACTTTGTTGGCATACTTTTTACTGTCAACGCAATTAGTAAAAGATGGCAGGTCTAGTTTTAGGTCGGTGGCTATCTTCAAAAATAGGTCACGGGTTAAGTTGCCGCTGTTTTCGATGCCCCCATTTTTTGTCTCGCTTATCTCGGCTGAATAGAGAGCATCATGGAAAGCCCAAAATTGTTTCTGGTCTTTGGAACATTCGGCGGCTTCAGCGGCTGCGGACGACTCTGGGCCCAAGAAAGCGAAGTTGCGGTAAACCATTTTGACTTTACTCGTCTTGATGTATTCTTCTCGAAGGGGTTGCTCGCTTTCGTGATACATTTTCCCGCACCACGGGCATTGGTAATCACCGTATTCGATTAAAGTGAGGGGGGCTTTGGGATCGCCTAAAATAACATCACTACTCTTAATTTTGAGAATAGAGGAGGCGTCGGCGGCCTGATTGTTCGACGGGTTGTTCGCGGGTGGATTATTACTATTGTCTTTGTTACCCACTAAATAAACAATCGAACCGGCAATCATCAGGCCAGCGACAACAATACTCGCAGGGAGTAAAAAGTCATTTTTCTTGGGCTCGTTTTCCATTTATAATAAGGGTAGTATAGTCAGCCAATAAAAACTTGTCAAACCCAGCACCACAAATAGGACTCTGGCTCCCTAAACTTGTCATAATCAAACTTTAATGCCAGATTTACGTCAAAATGTATTTTAGAGTTAAATGCTAATTACAAAGAAAAATCCTATTTGTGGTGCTGGGTCAAATTCTTAAAAAAATGAAAGTAACGATTAAAAACTTGCCTTTCTTAATAGTGGATCTTTTCGCTTTTTACTTAGCGCTATTTCTAGCGCTCACGATTCGATTGGGAGCGAACTTCAACCTTGAGATTTACAACTTCCACTTCAGAAAGTTTACCTGGCCGCTTTTGTTTTTTTTGGTGATTTTGTACGTTTTGGGACTATACGACTTGAGAAACTTGTCTCGGCTTTTTAAATATTTTCGATTACTTACAACGGGAGCAGCGGTTTTTTTTGTTTTCTCAACGCTTTACTTTTACTTTTTCCCAATCGCTAACATCAGCCCCAAGACGATCTTGGTACTTTTTACACTGATACTGGGAGGGGTGGATTTTACGCTCCGGGAATTTTTAAGGCGATATTTGATAAAATCCCAGCCGCTTTCAAGCGCGCTTATGATCGCGAAAGGAGATGACGCGGAAGAACTGAACCGATACATAGGCGAAAATCCTCAACTCGGATACAAGATTACAAATTGGATCAAAGAATACGATATCCACGCGATTGACGAGGCCCTCGCCCAAAACAAAAATAATATTATTATCATTCCCTCCCAGATGAGGAGCGACCGGTTTTTTTCCAAGAAGATATACGAAAAGCTACTCAAAGGCACGGACGTGATCGGCTTTTCGGAATTTTACGAGAATACTTTAGGCAAGGTTTCGATGGATGAATTAAAAGAAAACTGGTTTCTGGAAAAAATTAAACCGAGAGACGGACTGTATCCGCTCGTTAAACGGATGATAGACATATTTTTGGCTTTTCTAGTACTCGTTATCACTTGGCCACTGTGGCTAGTGATTGCTCTTTTGATAAAAATAAGCTCAAAGGGGCCGGCGTTGTATTTGAAGGAGAGAGTGAGTTTGCAGGAGAATAAATTCATACTTTACAAGTTTAGAACGATGCACGAAGGCGGAGAGGAAATTCATAAACTCAGAGAAGATTTCTCGACGGAACGAGGGGACGCTAAAAGAGTTTTTGGTTTCGGTAAGTTTTTAAGACGGGCAAGATTAGATGAGTTGCCGCAAGTCATCAACGTTTTAAAAGGAGAACTTTCTTTTGTGGGACCGAGAGCGGATTTTGTTGATTATTATAATATTTTAAAAGAGAAAATCCCCTACTATCAGATTCGGACGATTATTTTGCCGGGGCTCTCGGGCTGGGGGCAAATTCACGATAAATTTGGCAACTCAAAGGATTCAGCAATCGAAAGATTAGCTTACGATATTTTCTACATTAAAAACCGCTCGCTGATGCTCGATGTAGCGATTAGTCTTAAGACTTTGAAAACATTACTGACGCTTTCGGGAACCTAAAGATAGGTGACAGGTTTTAGGTTGTAGGTTTTAGAGAATACTTTAGGATTTCAAGTTTTTAAACTTGCCTTTTAGGCCAAGGAAGGAGTCGAGGCAATTAAACTCATAGCGAAAACCGTAGGAGCAGATTTTTGAGCCGTCAACTAAGATGGGGTAAGAGTAGGAACTAATCACGCCGGGAGGAGTAGGGACGTGGCCGAGGGAGAGATGCCAGAGACACCAAAAAACAAGGGAGGTTAAAAATTGGGGAATGGGAAGAGTTCTTTTGCCGAGAGTTTTCGCGATTTCTTTAAAAGTGAGGTAGCCCTGAGGGGCAAGGTTGAAGGTAAGAAATTTTTCGCCAAAATTAGTGAAGAGGCAGAAATTGATGGCGCTCACAATATCGTCTTCGTGGACAAATTGCCGCACGGACTCCGAGCTGGTGATCGGAATAAAGGGCAAAAAGCCGCGGAAGAAACTTTGGAGGCCTCTTTTTTGGGCGCGATAAGTGAGGAAGGGGCCAGTGACGGAACCGATTCTCAAAACCGCGACTTCAGCGGGAGACCGATATTTTTGAACCAGTTCGATTAGGTCTTTCTCGATCATCTTTTTGTCCCGACCATAGGCGATACTCTCTTCATTTAAATCGTCTTTTTCAGTAAAGGGACGCAGGAGGTTGTTTTTGGGGAGGGCGCCGTAAACGGCGACGGTGGAGAAATGGATAAGTTTGCCCACGTTGTTTCTTAGGGCAAACTTGAAGGCGTTTTCGGCGCCGACAAAATTGGATCGGATTTGGGATTTTCGGTCGGCGGCAAAATAAGGAGTGCGAATTAAATAGGCGGCGTGCAAAACGGCGTCGATGGGAGCAAACTCGGCCAAAACTTTTTCGAGATCAAGGTCGGCTAAGTTATTTTTAATAAAGTGGACTTTGGGGTGATGGGGATCGAAAAACTTCGGATCTTTTAGATCAACCGCGATGATTTTTTCAACTCGGTCGTCATTCAACCAGGAGTCAATTAAAAGACTGCCAAGGTAGCCGCTCGCGCCGGTTAAGAGGATTTTCATAATGTTAGTAGGAGGCGATGATTTTACCCTTTAGTTTTCTTGGTTTCACACTATAGGCATAAGCACCATGACGGCTGAAAAGCCAGGAATGGAAGTCTCTGAGATTTCTAATGACCCGGCGAAGTCTTTTAATTTCCTGAAGACTCTTTTTTTCCTTTGCAATTCTCATCTGGATCAGCTTTTTGTCTAAATTGTCATCAGAGACCGAGATAAAAGAAAGATGATAGTGGACGAGTTGAGGGTGAAGACTAAAGATCCATTCAAAGATGGCTTTGACCCGTAGCATGTGATGGTCGGAGGTAATGATAGCTATTTTTTTAAAACTCATGGGATCGGTGAAAATTATTTTAGCGAAGTAGGCGTTGCCAATCGTGTCTAAAGAAACTCTTTCGGTAAAAATCTTGTTTTTAGGAAAACCTTCTTCTACTAAATAGTCTCCCGCGGCAACAGCTTCATCGACAGGAAAACTAAAACGATCGAGAGGTGGCGGTTTATTGACTGTGCCTCGGCCAAGGAGAATTAAAGGAATTTTTTTCTTGGAGAGAGCCGCCCCTTCTTTTAGTCTTCTAATAACCCATTCATGGGGACGGCCGTTTTTGTCTAACCCTCCTAAGGGGATTAGGATGGCGTCGTAAATTGATTTACCTTTTTTTTGATAGACGTTGTTACCATTCATTAATCGCTTTTTCCCAGCGTTCAAGATTACCACAGTCATACCAGCGGCTATTTTCCATTTTCATGCCGGCGAGTTTGCCAGAAGCAGCTACTTTGGGAAAAACATCTTTTTCGATCATTAAATAATCCTGGTTTAAATCGGCGTAATTAAAAATGGAAGGTTCGAGAATGTAGAGACCAGAGTTTACAAACTCCGAGGGCGGGTGGCTTGGTTTTTCTAGAAAATCTTGAACGAGATGGCCGTTTAGAATGGGGACGCCATACTCGTGAGGGTTCGGGACTTTGACTAGGGCGATGGTGGCTACGGGATTATGGGTTTCGTGGAAATTTTTAAGAGCGGTAAGATCAAAATCTTTGAGTTCGTCGCCGTTTGAGAGAATAAACTTTTCACCGCCAATCCAGTCGCGAAGATTTTTCAACCAGCCAAAAGTACCGGCGGGTTTTTCTTCATAAAAAAGAGAGGTGGCAGCGAGTTCGTTCTGCCAATCTTTTTGCCAATGGATAAAATCGCTGGCGTGCTCACGGCTTACAATGACGCCAACGTCGCTCACGCCGTGCTTACGGAAAAGATCAATGATATAATTGATAATCGGTCGTTTCTTGACGGTGATAAGCGGTTTGGGGATTTCGTAGGTGATGGGTCTAAGGCGAGTGCCAAGACCTCCGGCTAAGATAATGCCTTTCATAAATTTGAGTTTATTATATAAGAAATGATTAAAAAGGTAAAGGACTTCTTACTAGTGAACCGAACCACGCGGCAGACGGTGGCTAAAAATACTTTTTGGCTTACAGTGAGTAATTTGGGCGGGCGACTGATTAAGGCGGGAATTATTATTTATTCGGCAAGAATACTAGGGGCGGCCGAGTGGGGACTTTTTTCTTACGTGGTCAGTTTCGCGGTCTTGATAACTATCTTTACTGACCTTGGGATTGGACCAATCCTCACAAGAGAAGCTTCGAGAACTGACGACCCAGTTAAAAAATCTCAAATTATTTCGACGGCTTTTTTTCTGAAGTTAGCACTGCTTGCGGTGGGAATTTTAGTGGTGATTTTCGTGGCTCCCCATTTTACAACAATTAAGGAAGCACGGCCTCTTTTCCCGATTGTCGCTCTCATTATAGTTTTTGACACCTTACAGAATTTTGGATTTTCAATGACGCGAGCGCTTGAAAAGATGGAACTGGAAGCGACTTTTTATCTTTTGACTAATATGGCCATTGTGGTTTTCGGATTTTTGACTTTGCATTTTTATCCAACGGTTAAATTTTTTGCTTATGCTTACGCGGCCGGGATTGGAATCGGAGCGTTCGCAACTCTTTTCTATTTAAGAAAGTATTTAGGGAACCTTTTTTCTTATTTCCAGAAAAAATTAATAAAGCCGATTTTAGGAGCGGCTTGGCCATTTGCGATTTCGGGTTTATTAGGAGTTTTAATGATTAATACGGACATTCTGCTAATCGGATATTTTTTGGCGGCGGAAAAAGTTGGAATCTATTCGGCGGCTGATCGACCCATCCAACTGCTTTACTTGCTGCCTGCGATACTTGCCACTAGTGTTTTCCCAACTTTTTCTAGATTAGCTAACCGAGATAGCGAAAAAATGAAGCGGGTTTTAGAAAAAATTTTAAGTTTAGCTTCTTTAATCTCGATACCGATAGCTCTCGGAGGGATAGTTTTGGGCGGCGATATCATTAGAATTGTTTTCGGATCGGCTTACACTCAAGCCGTGCCATCGTTTAGGATTTTGGTGGCAACGCTCAGCATCAACTTCACGGCCAGTATTCTCACCAATGCGATTTTTGCCTACAACCGGCAAAAAGACTTAATCAAGTTTACGGCCCTAGGAGGAATTACTAACGTGATCTTGGACTTAATTTTGATTCCTCGATTCGGAATTGTGGGCTCGGCTTGGGCCACACTCTTAGCCCAGGTTATCGGCAATTTTTACATCTGGAACAAGATGCGGCAAATTAATAGTTTTTCAGTACTGCCGAAAATCAAAAAAGTGGTTTTAGCGGCGATCATTATGGCGCTGGCGGTTTTTGGAATGCACCGGCTAGGGGTGAATCTATTTATCAATTTAGGTTTGGGAGTGGGAATTTATTTCTTACTGCTTTACGCGATGAAGGAATCATTACTCAAAGAATTCAAACTTATCCTACGAGGAGGCGCTTCAGACGAGCCAGAGAATAGTGGATCGGTTGTTTTATAAAATTGGGTAAAAAGGAGTAGAGGTATTGGACCCAGTTGAAAATCAGCGCTGAAAAATAATTTGGATAATTTTTTTGGTAACGCCGCATAATATTGAGCGAGGCTTTGAGGTGAGGACGCATTTTGATGATGGAAGTGTTCGAGCCGGACATAGTGTAGTAAGAAAAGTACTCAGAGAAATTATAGAGTTTGCCCACGGTACCCATTTTGAGCCAGAAATCGCGGTCGCCGGAGTAGCGCGTGGTCTCGTCATACCAACCGACTTTTTCTCCGGCAGCGCGGCGGAAAAGAGTGGCGGAGTTGGCCATCGGGTTGCCAAAAAGCATTTTCCCCCGGATTTGCTCGTCAGTTTCGGGTTTGAAGTAACGATAAAGTTCTTTATGATCGAGATCCACGACAATCACTCCCCCGCCACAGCCGACATAAGTCGGATTTTCGTCTAAAAATTTAATTTGTTTCTCGAGTTTTTGGGGATCGCACCAGGGATCGTCGTCGTCGATCATGGCGATGTATTCGCCTTTGGCGACTTTTAATCCGGAGTTGTAGTTTTTGGAAATGCCTTGGTTAATTTCATTTCGAATGTAAGTAAGTTGCGGCAGTTTTTTTTGCCACTCTTTGACAACTTCGGGAGTTGAATCTTTGGAGCCATCGTCGGGAATAACCAGTTCCCAATCTTTGAAGGTTTGATCTAAAAGACTTTGAATGGTCTGGCCGATGAGGCCAGCGCGATTGTAGGTGGCCATTAGAATCGTAATTTTTGGGCTGGGCATAAAATTAAGATAGCAATAAAATGGGTCTTTGACCAGAAGAACTTATATAAACTTGCTTTAAACATTTTCTTAAACTAAGATGAAAAATAATGAAGAGGATGGAAACAATGGGCAGCAGGGAGAGCTTTGGAAGGAGTAGATTAGAAAATCTTCTTGAAAAAATTGAGGTGGAGGGTGAGAAGGAAACTACGCCGAAAATTATTTTTTCTGATTATGGTCTTGAAGGGTTAGGCGAGCTTTCGAGGGACTTAGAAGGCCCTAACCAAGAACAGCTAGTGGCTGTGATTCGTTGTTGGAATAAAAATACAGATCAACTCAAAGATTTATCGAGTCGAATAAAAAAGATGAAAGAACACCTACCTGGATTGGCTGGGGTGTTTTTGATAATCAATAATGAGGGCGAGAAAGGTAATGCAACCGAAGAGAGTCTTGAGTTGGCGGGTGGAGAAGCAAGCTTTGGCGTACCCATAGTTCCTTTCAGAGTGGAAAATTACACTTGGACAGCAGGTCTCAACTCGGGAGTGGCCTTGTTGAATGAAATCTCGAAGGAAAAGGGGTTAGATGAGAATAAGATTAGGGTGGTTAATATGTCTTTTGACACCGACCTTACTGAAGACGAACTCGACAAATTGAATAAGGAGATAGAAGCACAAAGATTTGTTTTTACAGAAAGAGAGACGGGCGACGGAAAACCTCCGATAAGTGAAAGGGGTGGTAAATTGTGGGAAAAGTTCGTAGCCTTACTAAGGAAACCGGAGGAGGCTAATTTGGCGGAGATTTCTTACGCCATGCGAAATACTTTCAACGTGATTAAACTATCGGACGTAGTAGAAATGGGCGGATTCAACCCGGTTTGTAATGGAGTACACGGATCGGACGATCGAAAATCAAAGAAATCGATATTAAAATCCGTCGATTTTCCTGTCCCCGGAGAGGATCCAAGAGAATATATAAAGGGTATGGAAGATGCCGAATTCTTCATGCGGTTAATTCTAAAAGCCCTACAAGAAGGAGGAGTAAGAACCCTAAAAGACATAAGGGAATCTTTCGACGATCCTGTCGTATATGAGGATAGAAGTTGGACACGTTTTCAAGAGACCGAACGAGTAAACAAAATTATAAACGACATGATCAGTGCGGGTCTTATTTTTCAAGGAAAGGTTACGGATAAATATGTTTTGCCGGAAAGCGAACAGGACTTCAGAATAAGTAGATAGTTAGGGGAGTATATCTGAAAACTATATTCGTCCTCGATCCTCTAATTGTCTGACTTTTTGGGGTTATTTTTTAGACTGCACTTTTAGTTTTCAAGACTTTGGAATAAATCGCTGGGTGGCTTTGACAAATTGGGTATGAAGTTTTAATATGTAGGCAGTTTTTGAAAGCCGCTCTTTGACATAAGCAACCCCCACACCAAACGAGAAAAACCACTAAAACAGAGAGGAGAAGTTTCTTGTTTGGTGTGGGGGTCAATAAACGAATCAGAACGATAAACGAGATAGGGATGGAAGAAGGAGGAGGAAGGTATGGAAGTGGGAATGATGGATTTTATCGAGGAAGTCCGAAGGGAATTTGTAAGTCTGATTCCTCTGTATCTTAGGACAACTCACAGCAACCGCGATGACAAGATCAAATCGGATGGAACGCCAGTTGGCAACATTGACGTCTACGCAGGGGACCGCTTGAGGAGTTTGATCCTCCGCAGATTCCCGAGTGACGTCATTATTGCCGAGGAAGACGAGAAAAGCCCAGAAGAGGTGGCGAGAATTCTCGCCGATAAGACAACGCGGCAGGGTAGTGCTGATGGGCTTGATGGTACTGGAAACAGAGGGATGCGTCTGCTTTCTTATGGCGCGATGCTCTCGCTTCGCCATCGGGCTACGTAGGCGCGACACAAGATGCGGGGTCGCGCTTGGGAACTTCGGGGTCGTTACGAGCCCATCGTGCTTCAGCACTTACGGCTCGACACGGGACCGAAACACACGTCAGAGCAATCAGCAGAGGAAGCGCTCGCCTACATCCTCTCGTGATTCGTTTCTGTTTCGAACACGTAACCGCCTTGGTGTAATTTGCCGGGGCGGTTTTTCTTTTGCCTATAAGTTCGAGTGATTTTACGCGCCAATCGAGATAGGGAGTCTCCGGTTACTGACGGCTGACTTAAACTCTTTGGGGAATTTTTTGGAAGCGTCAAGAATTTCCAGACCAACAATTTTGCCTTTCTTGTCATAATCCAAAATAATACCTTCGCTCACCTCAACGCTTTCAGCGTAAAGATTTTCGTTGAAACGAAGGTAGAGAGCATCTTCGGATTTGTCGTAATGGAGGCGCATGGATTTAAAAGTATTTTTTGATTTTTGAGGTCAAGAAAACGGTAATGACTTTTTGATAATTTTTAGTTTCTTCGTAAATAACAACCAGAAGATATTTTTTATTATGGTAGGTGATCTTTTTTAAAGCTTGTTTTCTTAGGTTGGATTGAGTTTTAACTTTGTCTGGCTTAGCTACGACATCTAGAACAACCTGGCTACTGATATTCCTTTCATTGATTTGATAACGAGCATGGCTACTAAAGATAACATCCATTACTTAAATATGATATTCCTCTTGCGAAAGTTAGTCAATCAAATAGGAGTGGAAAACATGAATCGCCCCTAGTTGCAACTGGTGGCGGTTTTTCTTTTCTGGGTAGTAGTCCCGCCGAGCGGGATCACTACTCGCTTTTGACAGAGAGAAGATAAAATTTTATCATTTGGCCATTGCTAAAAAATAAGGAGTATATGCGAGAACTAAAAAGCAAGACAATCATCGTGATCTGCGGAGTGGTGCTTTCGGGAAAATCCACGATCGCGCGGGAAGTTTCTAAAGAATTAGGGATTCGGCACTTGGATGTTGATAACGATATTCGATTCCCGATTTTTGGAAAACCCGAACAAGGCGCGGATTTGTCGCCGGAAGGAAAAGAGCAGGAACGTTTAGAGATGCTCTCTTCGTATAAAGTTTTTTTGGCGGCCGCCGACGAATTGATTACGCTCGGCCGATCAGTAATTTTGACAGCGACTTTTTCACGAGAGATTTATTGGGAGATGATCCGCGAAGTGATGGCAAAGCATCCGGACGCAAGTTTAAAGGTGGTTCAGTGTTAGATCAAAGACGATAGCGAGGAAGAAATTTGGCGGCGGATTCGAGAACGAGGCGTTCACACCGTAAACTCTCCCACTCAATATCGTGAAGCAAAAAATCGATATATAAAACTACCGATTGATCACGCAGTAGTGGATACGTCTGGCCGCGAAGATTTCGAAAATAAAACGAATCGGGTGATTGAGTACGTCCTCGCTTAACACTTCTTTTTTTGTGGCGAATGAAGCTGCTTTTAGTATCAATTGAGAGCGGTTTTTCTTTTACTTCAAATTTTTAAGGTAATTTTCGACAAAATGGTAGCGGTCGACAGTGCCGATGTCTTTGCGCCACTCCCCGGCTTGAAGTTGGTAGGCATAGTATTTGAAACCCTTGCTTAAAAGATCGGGTACTAAATTGTGATCTATCTCGTAATATTTATTTTTGGGGATATATTCCAGAATTTTTTTTGAGAAAAGATAGGGCGCGGACATGCCGTAAAAACGCGGAATGGCGCGGACTGGCACCTGCTGGCGGTCGCTGATCGACGCGGATCCCGATTCTTTTTTTTCTGATCTGATAAGGCGATCGAGCAGATCTTGGCTATGGGGTTTGATTAAAAATTCTTTGACTTCATGGTTTTCTCCGACGATGGCTAAATCGGAATCTTCGGGATGGTCCGTCTTTCGAACTGTGCCGACTCCAATGGCGTCTTTTTTTGAGAAATACAAATTTTTAAGCTCAGAGTAATCAAGTTGATAAAAAGTATCGCCATAAAGAACGAAAAAATAATCGCCAAGAGAGTCTTCGAAATCTTTGATGCCGCCGGCCGTACCTAAAATTTCGGGCTGTTCCAGAAAATAATTTATTTTGACGCCGAACTTTGAGCCATCGCCGAAATGCTCGGTGATGACATCCGGCAAGTAGTGAAGATTGATAAAAAATTCACTGATGCCATGTTTCTTAAGCGCTTCAATATGCCACTCGAGGAGCGGTTTGCCTTCCAGGGGCACCATGACTTTGGGGATCTTGCCTTGAGTGATTTCTTGGAGCCGAGTGCCCAAGCCAGCGGAGAGGATGATGGCTTGATGGATGATTTTAGTCATAAGTTATTGATTACTCGTGATGCGCTTGATGATTTTGATGGCTCCCTGAAGATTTTGGGTAGTGAAATCGGGTTTTATTTTATAATAATTGTCTTTGCCGGCGTAGCCGGTTTTAACTAAAATAGTTTTAAGTTTGGCATTTTTACCGGTCAAGATGTCGCGGGTGTGGTCACCAATCATAAAGCTTTTTTTGAGGTTAATTTTATATTTTTTGGCGGCTTTCAAAATCATTCCGATATTAGGTTTGCGACAATGGCATTTTACCCGATATTTTTTTAAGTTGGCGTTGGGGTGATGGGGGCAGTAGTAGATCGCGTCAATTTTCGCCCCTTTTCTAGCCAGGCGGCTAATTAAAACGGCGTGGATTTTATCAACTTCTTTTTCGGTAAGCCAACCGCGGGCGATGACTGGTTGGTTCGTAATCACGATGACGAGAAACCCCAGACGGTTGATTTTTTTGATGGCTTCAGCGGCGCGGGGTAAAATTTTTAGCTGTTTTAAGTCGCGGAGGACATCGACTTCGCGGTTAATGGTGCCGTCGCGATCTAAGAAAACGGCTGGATGATGACTCATAAACAAATGACTAATAACTTAGGACGGATGACGAAGGATGAGAAATTAATGAATTTATGATTTTGATACAAGATGATCGAAATAGTCTTTGAAGTATTTAATGATGAGGTGAAGAATTACACCATGTACTCCTTCGACAACAAAATAATTTCCTCCTTTCGTAGGAACATGAAGTTTCGCATCTGACAACTGATTTAAAGTGTTGGTATTTTCAAAACCGGATAAACCGATAACTGGTACCTTACGTTTCTTGGCAAGCTCAACTGCTTTTACAATATTGGCTGAATTGCCAGAACTTGAAATTGCAATGATCGCGTCCGCGTCCTGTAAATAGTTTTGAAGAGGGCCGGCGAAGACCATGTCGAATCCCACATCGTTCGCCCAAGCAGTTAACTCTTCCTCGGTGGTTGGCAGGCGGATGGCTTGAAACCGACGGTGGTGTTTGTCGAGCTCATGACCAGTATGGCCAAAAACGGTTTTATTAAAATCGCAGACCCAATGAGTGGCGAGAGCAAGGGAACCGCCATTACCAAAAACATAAATGCGGCCGTCGCGTTCATAGGCGGCTTCTAGAATATTTAAAGCTTTGGCAATTTCTAGGTTAGGCAAGTTTTTAAGCGCGCTTTCTGTTTCCGATACAAATTCTTTTATGTAGCTTTCCATATTATTTACACGAAATTTTTATGATAATGATCGCCATTATATAGGATTTCCGCCCCGCTTTGGACAAACTTGACTGGGATTTCTCTAAATTCATTTAAACTTTTTTCGGTGGCTACTTTTTTAACTGATTCAAGGATGGCATTTTTTTTATCTAAAGGACAGATGAATAAAACACAACCGCCGCCGCCGGCGCCTAAGATTTTACCGCCCCAGGCGCCAGCGCTCACGCCAGCGTTATAAAGATCGTCGATAGTGGAGTTAGAAACATTCGACGCGAGACTTTTCTTTTTTAACCAACCTTGATGAAGCATGGCGCCGAGCCCCCGGATGTCACCGGAGATGATTCTGTCCGCAAAATCAGAGACGGAGTCGGCCATTTCAGAAAGAGTTTGGAAGTTGTCATTAGTATTAGCTTTTTGCTCAGTCAAGACAGAAGAAGCATCGCGAGTGATACCGGTATAGAAAATTAAGAGACTATCTTCGAGTAAAAGACGTTTTTTGTAATCGATCAAAAGCGGAGAGACATCGACAGATTCATCGGGATTGAATTGAAGAATGTTGAAACCACCGAAAGAGGCGGCGTACTGATCCTGTTTGCCGATGGGTTCACCCAAGAGATTAATTTCTAAGTGACTGGCCGCTTCGGCCGCTTCGCGCTGGTCAATCTTTATACCTTGAAAGGCGTTTAGAACTTTAATTAAAGCCACAGAAAAGCTGGAAGAGGATCCGAAGCCGGTTTTGGCGGGCATACTGGCGAAAGAAGAAATTTCTATATTCTTTTTTATATTTAAATTCGAGAGGGCGGCTTTGATGCGGGTGTGTTTTAAATCTTCTAACTGGTCGACAGATTCAGTGATGGAATAGCGGGCGGTAACTTTGTCGATCATGGGAGTGCGGTTAACGACCACGTAGACAAATTTGTCGATGGCAGTTGAAATCACCCGGCCCGGGCGGCGGTGATAAAAATCGGGGAGGTCAGTGCCACCCCCAACAAAGCTGATGCGTAAGGGTGCTCGAACTACAATCATGAGTTTTAGAGTAAGACATTAAGCCAAGGATGTCAAAAGACGATGACTGGTTCGAAGGGTTAGTTTTTGATACCAAGCTTGAGGCGCTTAAGATACTTTAAGTTAAGTTGCTTGGTGAATTTTTCTTTTTGAAACCATTCAACGTAACTTTTGATTGAATCTTCAGTGGAGAATTTTGGCCGCCAGCCGAGTTTCTTAATTTTAGAAATGTCGGAGATTGCTTCTCTTGTGTCGGTGCGCCGGAAACCCGAGATTAGAATAGGGGAGGTGGCGCCGGTGATTTTTTTGACGAGGTTAGCAAAGTCGAGCACTTTCCAGGCGCGGCCGCCACCGACATTATAAATTTCAAAATCAGTTTTTTTGTTATTGAGCGCTAAAAGATTGGCGCGAACAACGTCGCGAATATTTACAAAATCTCTGGTTTGCTCGCCATCTTCGTAGACAGTAATGGGGACACCGGCGAGACTCTGACTGACAAAAATGCGGATGGCGCCAGAGTATAGATTGAAGGGCGACTGGCGAGGACCTTGGACAATCGAGTAGCGAAGAATCGTGGTGGGAATGCTATAAGTTTTTCCGAGGCGCAAACCCAGGTTTTCCATGGCCTGCTTGGAGAGGCCGTAGGAGTTGGTAGGCATCAATTTCTGATTTTCTTTGAAGGGGTGGAAGTTGGCTCGAGAGCCGTGAGGACATTTGATGGACCAGTCTTTTTTTTGGAATTGTTTTAAGGGTCGGACTTCTGGGAAAAAAGTTTGCTGGGAATGAGGGCAAGAATACTCGCCGTCGCCGTAGATGAATTGGGTGCTAGCCAAAATAATTTTTTTGACCGGCAGTTTTTTGGCGGCGATGATTTCATAGAGAAGAGCGGAGCTCAAAACATTAGTTTCGAAAAATTTGGAAAAGTCGGGACGTTGATCTTGGTAGGCGGCGATGTGGTAGACGTAACTTACACCCCGCAGAGACCGCTCGATAGTTTTTTTGTTTCGAATATCGCCTTTGATTAGTTCATAACTTTTATTTTGGACGTATTTAGGCCACCGATGGTTTTGGTGAATGGGAGGTTCGAGCGAATCAAGGATTTTTACTTTGTACCCTTTCCCCAATAAAGCATCGCCGGTATGACTACCGATAAAACCAGCGCCACCTGTTATAAGAACGGTTGCTTTCTTAGCCATTACTAATCTTCACCACTTTTTTTAGATCTTCCATCCAAACTCGAAGAATATCTTGATTTTCTTTTTCTTTGCCGATTAAATAGGATGAGAGAATTTCTTCAGCGACTTTTAGCTCACTAACATCTTGACTCGTTTTTCTGGCCACGCAGAGAATATTAGGGATGACGTTGATACCGATAGCGTCCTTGATCGCAGAGGGGGTGAGTTTGGCTATGGCATCGAAGATGGTGTTTAATTGGTAATCGACGCGTTTAGCCAGGTTGTTTCTCATCTTCACGATCTTAACTACTTCAAAACCCAGTTTTCCTAAAATGGAGCGGTACTTCTCTTCGAACCAACCGTCGTAATGGATGGCCCACGCGGCTTCGTTCGAACCGAAAATGTGGCGCAGATAGAGGCCTTTTTTTTTAAAAGGAGCATTCAAAAAATCTCTGGAAGATTCTTCAAAATCGGGAGTTTCGATCACTAATAATCCTCCGATTTTTAGCCAACGGCGCCAATTGATAAGCAAGGCTAAGGCTTCGGTTCTGGGAAAATGTTCGAGGACATGGTGGTGACGAATTTCGTCGACGGTACCTTCGGGATAAACGAGGGATCTTATTTCGGTGTATTGATCGGCTTGAATATTAACGATGGAGTGTTGGGCCTGGGGATAGTCGATATTAAAATAACCTTTTAAATAGATTTCCCCACAACCGAGGTGAAGGCGCAGAGGTTTGGGTTCTTGGTGATTCATGGATGCTTAGAAAATTAGGGGCTGCTTCTTTTGGATCTTTCTCTTGAATGATACCACGAAACAGCTAGGACGTGCCCTTTGTGATAGAAACGATTCGGCAGGAAAGATAAGAGATATTGGAGCCAGGTTCTGGGATGGAATGACTTGACTGCTAAAGCTTTTTTTAGATACTCTCTTGCTTCTTTAGGACGCGCTAAGCGAATTAGTTTTCCGGCGATGATTTGGAGAAATAAAAGATGGACGCGGGGGTGGCTCGTGATGAAGGAATGGTGTTTTTTATAAACTGTGAGTTCGGTATTCAGGTAATCCTCGAGGCGATAACTTAAACGGTAGCCTTGGTGAACATAGATATTAACTAGTGGTTTTTTCACGTAGTCAAAATAAAATTCTTTCGAAAGCCGCAGAAACATTTCGTAATCTTCTCCAGTGGTCACGTTTTCATCATAGGAGCCAACCTTTATAACGGCACTCTTTCTTAATAGAGGATTGGAAGCGGAACCAGTTAAGGTATCCCGGTGGCTAATTACATAGTTATAGACATGGCCTCTAAGTTTAGGGAAGATGGTTTCGAAAATTTTGCCGGACTCGGCGGTGATGTGAAAATAGGCGCCGTAGACTAATCCGGTTTTCCCAATTTTATCTTCCTTGAAAATTTGGTATTGATCCTCGAGTTTATTCGGCAACCATTCGTCGTCGTCATCGAGGAAGGCTAGGAATTCGCCGCGGGATTCTCTGACGCCTAAATTGCGAGCCCAGGAAATGTTCCCGGGGGCGTGACGAATATAGTAGATTCTTGGATCATTGAATTCTTTAACGACATCGGCGGTATTATCCGAAGAACTGTTATCGAGAATTAAAAGTTCAAATTCAGTGAAGGTCTGACCAAGGACGCTTGAAATGGCTCGGTGGAGCATTAAGGCTCTGTTCCAGGTGGTGATAATGGCTGAAATTTTAGGCATAATGGTTCTAATTAAAGAAGAGCGTCTGACGCTTGAGAGTACTTTCTCATGACAAATTTTCGGCGAGCATAACGAAGAGCTGGAGAAAAAATAAAGAGGGGTAAAAAGAAAGTGATAACTGAGTTGGCATAATAAGTAAGATTGTTTCGGGTAAGGGCTCTTTTTCTTTTAAGCCAATCGATCGCGTTTTTCTTATCTTTGACAATAAGCGCTCCGATGTATCCTTTGGTCAACCAAACACTTCTCTGATTTTTGATTTGAGACAAGAGATCGGAAAGCTGGATTCCGACATATTTTTTCTTAACTTCAGTTTCTAGCCAGTCGAATATTTTAATATTGGTCTCGGCGGTTTCGATGAGATAGGAGCCTTGGAAAGAGAGATTTTCCCGATGAAATCTCAAGTGGCCGAGGATTTTATTAAGATACTGAAATCTGGCCCCTTTGAGAATAAGCTTGAGCCAAATAATGTGATCGTCGGCGCGGCGGAAACTTTCATCGAAACAGTCGATCACTTTTTCTTTTTTTATGAAGGTTCCCAGAAAATTAATAAAATTGTGCGCAATAAGATTTTCTAAGTTAACTTCAGGGAAGTAGTGGAGATCAAAGCTAAGAAAATGAGCGGGTCTTTCGGTTTCGAAATATCGAATGTCTCCGTAATACACATCGTAGCCGCTTTGGATGTTGGCAACTAAAGTCTCACAAGCTTGGGGCAAGAGAATGTTGTCCGCGTCTAAAAAACTCACCCATTGCCCGTGAGAAGATAGGAGCCCATTTTTCCTGGCGGCGGACTGCCCTCGGTTAACCTGTGAAAGGGATCGGCAATTTTGATGACGAGATTCATACCGCTTGATTATTTCGGCGGTTTTATCGGTTGAACCATCATTGATTACAATCACTTCGATATTGGAGTAGGTTTGATTGAACGCCGAAGAAAGGGTGGCCTCGAGAAATGGCTCGGCATTATAAGCTGGGATGATGATAGATATGAGAGGTTGCTTATTCATGGAGAGATCCCAATCTTTTTGAATAAAGTTTTAAATCTTATTTTGTAGGTATGGTCTTGGAGAGTTCTCTGGTAAGCGGACTGGGCAATGGCTTCTCTTTCTTTGTCGTGCGATAGATAATATCTGATTTTTTCGATAAGGTCACGCAGAGAGGTGTAGAATATCATTTCCTCACCTTCCGCATAGGATTGTTTTATATCATCAGAGAGACCAGAGATAACAAAAGCTCGACAACCGGCAAGTTCGAAGGGGCGGGCATGGGTGTGGGGAATAGCAAAGTGGAGATAAGCCTGGAGGTTGTTCAAGAGATGGAAATCTAGCTTTAACTTATCGATGGATTTTTTAAAGAAAAGGCGGGCGATGACTTTAGGGGAAAGGCGGCTAGGACGGACATTGAGGTTGAGGTTAATTTTACTGCGAGAAAAAATCTCGAGCATCTTTTCTTGAGAAATTCTGCCGCTCGGCCAACCATAACCAAAAGTTTGGACTTTTAAGCCAGCAGCTTCTAGGGTTTGGATAATTTTACCGCGGGGAGTTTTAAATTGACCGATAAAACTTATATCGATATCTTTTTTAAGATCGAGGGGTTGATAAAGGGAGTCGTTACAGGCCCATTGGGAGGGGATGACGTTTTCAAAACCTTGCTTACGGTACCAAGCGATGGCTTTTGAATAAGTAGTGATAACCCAGCTGAAATAGGGCGGCCAAGTTTTAGAATAGTTCCAGAAGCGCCAATAGTCGTCGGCGAACCAAGCGACACTTTTAGTTTTATGTTTGATTTTAAGAAGAAAATTAGGGTCAAGCTCGTTGGTATACATAAAAGCGAAAAAGAGATCGGGTTTTTCCTTTTCCACTAAAGCCAGAAGTTCTTCATTAAATTTTCGTTTACCGACTTCCAAGATGCGATCAAAGGGATGTTCAATAACTTGGAGGCCGGGCATATTTTTTAGAGTAAGGTAAAAATTATTATACTCGAAACTTAGGCCACGATGGGGTTGATAGTTTTCTCTTTGAAGACCGGAGTAGATGACCTTAAGAGACATACTGGAAAAAATTAAAAAGTTTTGAGATTTAGAGGGGTGATCGATGGCAATGAATACTGATGAGTTTTTAAATCAAACTCTTGATAGCCAAGAGGGTTGCAAAGATTGACTAGCTTTCCCCAATCTTTTTCAGAAAGATTCTTAGCGAGTACGATATAGCCCCGGAGTAATGGGCTAGTGGAACCAGCGGCGGAGGGAGGATACGCTGGAAATAAGATATGATAGTTGTCATTTAGGGTAGGCTCAATAAAGCTTAAATCATTTTTCAAAATTTTCTTCCCTTCGTAGTATATATCATATTCGAACCAGGGTTTCCCGGGAACCTCAAAATCGTCAATCATAATAACGGCTCGAGGAAGAGATTGGAGTTCATTTAACTCGTCAAGAATAGGCCAGTAATCGTACCAATGAGCATCGAGGAAGACTAGGGGAAAATTACCGAGGCAAGAAGTCTGGATAAGTTTATGAAGCGCTTTCGGAGAAGAATCCTTGAGTAAGACAATGTTTTTTGAAGAAAGGAAACGTCGCGCACTTTCTCGATAATATTCTCTTGAGAGTTCGATAGTGTAAATAGAAAGAGCTGGGAAGATTTTTGATAAGTAAAGAGTGGTGTCACCGAGAAAGGTGCCAGTTTCAACACAAGAAGTAAGAGGAAGGTTTTTGAAGACTTCAACTAAAGCCTGCCATTTTTTGTCGCCATGAAAAGGTTCGCCGTATTTTTTAAGCGAGGGGGGGGTAAGAAATCTGGCAGCGCGCGCCGGAAAATGTTTGGTTGCCCGACCAATTTTGAAGATCAAAGGAGAATGGAAACGTAAAAACTTTTTAAGTGGAGCGGTTATTTTCATAAAACTAATAATATTCTCTAATCTTAGAAAAGGAAAGTCTTGAGAGGGGTGGTGAACGAAGAATGGATAAGAAGCGAAGGATTTTAGACTCGGTGGTTGATCATCGGCTTTCCTATCTGTTAATATGAAATGGGTGATATTTTTGAATTTGGTTTGAACTAATCCACCGAACATGATTAAAAAGATTAGAAGCTTTCTTTTCTTTAACAAGAATCTACGCCAAACTGTTGCTAAAAACACCTTTTGGCTAAGCGTGTCGAATGTAGTGGGTAAAAGCCTTCGCGCAATTATTATAATTTACGCTGCGCGAGTGTTGGGCGCCGAAGGATACGGGGTTTTTTCCTACGCATTCGGATTTTCAGCTTTTATAATGGGATTTAGCGACTTAGGGATTACCGGCATATTGAACCGTGAACTTTCAAAGGGACTGGGTCGAGAGAAAAAAATTATCGCGACAAGTTTTTTTTTAAAACTAATCCTTTCTGCTTTAACCTATACTATTACGCTCGTGGCCGCCTTCACGGTGATGCCGATTGCGGCCGCAAGAATAGTGGTGTTGATCTTAAGTTTTTCGCTTTTTTTAGATGGTTTACGAGAATTCGGGTTTGGTATTACCCGCTCGTTTCAAAAAATGGAAATTGAGGCGGGGGTAACGATAGTTTATCAATTAGGTAGCGTGATAGTCGGGCTGATTGTTTTTGTTATTTGGAAAACACCTTTAGCACTAGCGGCGGCGTATCTTTTTGGAAGCTTTTTGGGATTAGTGCTAATTATAAGGTATCTCAAGGAGTACTTTCGGAATATGAGAGAAGGGTATGATTCGAGTTTAGTAAAATCTATCCTTCGAGACGCTTGGCCATTTGCTATAACAGCCTTTGGAAATTTGATCCTTCTTTACACTGATACTATTTTAATCGGATGGTTAAGAGCGGAAGCGGATGTGGGCTACTACAGCGCGGCTTCTAAGATTATCCAACTTTTAAATATGGCGCCGAGTCTTTTTATTTTAGCCCTTTTTCCGGCGCTGACCCAGAAAATTATGGCCAAAGAGGCGAAATCTATAATCGAAAAATCACTGGCTTTGCTTGTATTAATTGGGCTCCCAATAGCCATCGGAGGATTTTTAATACCGGGATTTATAATTGGTCTTGTTTTCGGAAAAGAATACGCACTCACGGTGCCGATTTTTAGAATTTTAATTCTCACTACTATTGTCAGCTTTCCTTCCGCGGTCGTAGCCTATTCCCTTTTGGCTCACAATAAACAGTCGAAGGTGGTTAAATATGTGTTGGGATCAGCGGCTTTGAATTTAGCGTTGAACTATTTATTGATTCGAAGATTGGGAAATCCGGGAGCGGCTCTGGCCACGTTGATTGCACAAACCATTACTTTTTTAGGTATGTTTTACGAACTTAATAAATTAGAAAAAATTTTTACGATAAAGCCTTTCTGGCGGATTATAGCGAGCACAACGGTGATGACAATGGTGATCTTGGTTTTGAAAGTGGCGGGTGGGCCGCTACCGCTTGTTTTTGGACTGGCTTTATTATCGTATTTGGGAGCGCTTAAAATTTTCAGAGAGCCATTACTTGGAGAAATTTTTGATCCTTTTAAAAAACTGATTGAAAATTTGAAAGGGAGATCTGTATTGTGATATCATGACAGATATGAACATGGTTACTTCGTTTTTACTTTTACTCGCTGCTCTGATTACTGCGACAGGACAAATATTAATGAAAAAAGGATCGCAGGTATTGCAGAAAACACTGACGCTTGTGGCACCGGATCAGTTAGGTGGGGGGTGGTTGAAGAAAATTTTCACGATCACCTTTGAGCCGCATGTTTTAATAGCATTTACACTATATTTTTTGGGGTCATTTCTATGGTTAAAAATTTTAACCCGGGGAAATTTGGGTTCTCTTTATCCTATACTGATCGGCATGACCATTTTGATCACAAGCGTCGCTTCAGTATTTATTTTTAAAGAAACATTCACGATTGTGAAAATGGCGGGGGTTATTTTTATCATTTTAGGAGTGACATTACTTTTAAATTTTGGAATCCAGCACAACTAGATTTCTCTTTGTGAACCCGCCACCACATTTTACAGTCTCAGAATCGAGGTCTTATATTTTCAAAGGCGAGGTTTCCTGTAGGATGGGGTAAAATAAATACGCCAGATGAGTTTACTGATAGTGCTCGCGACAAGCAGAAAGTTTTTTAGACTCAAGGCCTTGGCTTTTCCTCCCTCTCTTTTTTGCAAGCGCGTTTCCACTTCTTCGTAGGAGACGCCGGATTTTATAAGCTCGATTAAAATCTCAGACATAAAGGCGAACCCAGGTGTCCACCGGGGCAACTGCAGTAAAAGATCACGACGGATAAGACACGCACCATTTAAATAATGTAGCTTAAGACCGAAGAGAATATTGAGTATAACAACATAACTACGAGAAATAATCTGTCGCGAGCGGGACCTTATTTCAGCATTTGTCGGATAAGAAATGATAAGATCAGTAACACCAAGTTTCTTAACGACATTGATGAGTGTTTGTCCGGACTCTTCGTTATCGCCTGGGACCATCATCACATACTTTCCGCGAGCTTTCTCCACGCCCTGCCGGAAGGCGCCGCCGATATTATACGGCTTTTGATTGTGAATAGCGGTGATTTTTGGGAATTCGCTTTTCCGAACCGCGTTATCCATCAGGGCGCCGGTGCGATCGCTGCTTCCATCATTCACAAGAATAAGCTCGCACGGCGTTTTAAGCTCGCGAGCTACTTTTTGGATGACGGTTTGGATGGTCGCTTCGATAGCCTGCTCCTCGTTCAAGGCCGGAATAATAATGGAAAGTTGGAGTGGAGAATCTGTCATTTGGGTTTCGAACTCAACCAGGCAAGAAGATCCCGAAAATCTTCTTTATGATTAAAAGCTAAATCCATTTTTAAAATATCCGGAACAGGTAAATAAGAAATTTTTTGTCCTTCGGTATGATAAGTGGTGGCCAGGGATAGATTCGCCAAGGCGTAAAAAACAAAATTGTGGTTATACCAAGTAAATTGAGAGTCATGAGAAATCCAGAAGTAGTCTCGGAAAAATCTAATTTTTTGAAGATTAACACCGAGTTCTTCTTTGACCTCGCGGACGACGGTGACTTCGGGATCTTCAAGCACTTCTAGGGCGCCGGAGATGGGAGTCCATTTACCAGGTTCTCTGGTTGCACTGACCGTCCTTAATTGCATTAAAAATTCTCCGTTTGAGTTTTCCAGGTAAATTGACACACCCCGAGCTAGCTTGGGTTCTTTTTTAAAAAAATCCTCGTCTTGGTTAAAAACCATGAGAATGATTATACTCCGGAAAATATTAAATCATAGGTTATAGTCCGCCGCCAAAAAAAGAGCCCCTAAAAGGCGGCTCTTTGATGGGTCCACTTTTTAGGGTGGACGACTTTCAGACTGAAGGCATACTGCCTAAGAACTGGCCGGGTCTTTCGCCCCGGAGTAGAGGCTTAGCGGGTTTTTTCCTCATAAAACGCTTCCAAACATCGAGCCGCAAGGTTTCGAGGAAGAATGCCCACGTTTCGCGCCTACTTTGGTGCATCGGGTAGACTCGTTTCTGGTGCATGTAGATCTTGGAGGCCGTATAGAGCCACTGATAAACTCGGGTGACCCAACGGAAAGGTATTTCGGCGAACACGTAGACGATGAGTCTACTGAGCGGTTTCGACAACCACCGCATGAAGCGGTTCCGACTCCCCGAGAACAAGATACAGACAGTTCCGAGGAGGGCCAGATTTTCCATAACCGTTTTCTCGCGTTCAGTGAAACACCCGACGAGAGGAGACCGATTTTGGTAGCTGGCGTGTAGAGCGCCGTAGTCGCCGTCAAAGTACCCTTTGCGAATGAGGTATTGGGTGACCTCGGTTCGAGGGTACGGACAAAGTGTCCCGAATTCGCCAAAGCTAGTGTGTAGGTCGGTAGTGTAGAGCACCGATTGGCGGTCGTAGTCAAGCTGGCTACGGTGTAAGTCGGTTTGCCGGAGGCGATTTAAGATGAGTTGCCGGCAGGGCAATCCGTCTGGGTTGCTGAATTGGCTACGGATCTCTCGAATGACCTGCCCTAAGTCAACACTCTTTCTCCTCACCGGTTTGAAGTGTTGCGACTCTTCAACGATCTCCGCCACCTTCTCGTCGAAATCTCGGTCAAGCAGACTCGGGATTTTTGGAGCAGGAATAGCCAGGATAGTGTTGGAAAAAGTGCAAATACCCAGCTCCTCGGCGGCTCGGAAGCCTCCCTGGATTTCCTCGTCTGACATGTCGCGGGCAATAATGTGATCCCGAATGAAAGAATTGCCCGACTCGATTGACATGGTTAGAGAGAAGATGCCGGCTTGCTTCAGAAGTGGCAGGGCCCAAGGATTTTTCATAACCAGGTCGCATCGGACTAGGCAGTGAAAGGGCAGACCGACTTGCCTTGGGTAAATCTCGGCAAATTTCTCTAACCACTCACGATCTGGAGGGAAAATGGGAAAGACGTCGTCGTAGTGCTTGATGAAGCGAGTGGGCCAATCCCTCTTCAGCTTCGCCAGCTCGTCACAATAACGTTCGGGCGAGTATCGTTGGAGGATGTTGCCCTTCCCCCCATACATTGCATTGAAGTCGTGTTCAAAGCAGTAGGTACAGCGGAATGGACAACCGCGCCCAGCCATGTGCGTTCGTTTGAAGCGCTGGCCGAAAAGCGTGGTTTGATAAACCAGTTCGCGGTCGAGGTAGGGCAGATCGTCCAGGTTGCTTTTCCGATCCGCATAGAAATCCGGAGTGACATAGGTTTCGGTGTGCGGTTTCCCGGAGGGATCGATGACGGAAAGTTGTTTTAACACCCGACCACAGTTTCTCTTCGTGATCATGTTCGGGATTTCGTCGATACGGCCAGACCCTTCTTCGAAAGCATCGAGGAAAGCCGGCCAGGCGTCATCGCATTCAAGAAATCCAATGGCGTCCAGACAAGGTTCTTCGGCGATCACTCCCGGATAGGAGCTGCAATAAGGACCACCTAAAACCGTCATCACGCTTGAGCCCATTTTGCTTTTGATGGCGCGCATGATATCGATGTAGGCTCGGTGAGAACCAGTGATGGCACTCGCTGCCACGATGTTCGGCTTTAGTTCTTCAACAACCCGCATGATGTCATCGCGCTCAAGGAGAGCGAGATGACAAGTCCTCCAGGGAGCGTTTTGTTTCGTTAGCGCAGAGAGGAGCATGAGGTTCATAGGTTCGGTCATGTCTCCGTCGTCTCGCATAATCCACAAAACACGCGTTTCGCTTTTAAGCGGCATAAGTTTTCCTCCTTATTTTCAGTTAACAAACAGCTAGTGGAAGGTTAACACAAGCCAGAGAAATAGCAAGTAAAATTAGGGCTGCTCCGAAGATGGAAAAGTCCGACAAATTTTTTGGATGATATCGGTAGAATGTGCTAACTCTAAAACAAATTCAACTTTTCCACCGTATGATTCTACTAAGTTTTTATCTAATACGAATCCGGAAGTGGGATGGGTTTGATACTCCGCACCTTTCACCAAAAAATGAGGCTGCACTGCCTCGATGATCTGGCGGGGACCATAATCATCATTGATAATAACGAAATCAACCATCTCGAGTGCGGCGATCCACATTGATCTTAGATTTTGATCGAAAATAGGCCGGTTTGGCCCCTTCCGAACATAGTGGTCACCGACAAGAACAACGTAGAGAATATCGCCCTTACTTTTGGCGCGCCAAAAGTAATCAATATGGCCCGGGTGGACAAGATCGAAAACGCCATCACATTGAACCAGCACCTGACCTTCTTTTTTAAGTTCCCGAGCTAAGGCGATAAAATCTGCGGGAGTTTTTATTTTTGAGTTAGCTCTTTGATTAACAAAACTCATATCAGCCTTTAAAAGTTAGCGCGCGGGACGGCGTAACCGCGCTGACTTATACATCTCCGGGAAGTTTCGCCATAAGTTTAAGGATGTCGGCCGTGTCTTCTCCTCTTCCTTCCTGTGAACTTTTGAAGGCTTCCATGTCAATGTGGTGGACATTCTCGGGAAAAGGAAATTTACGTTCTTTCACCTCTTTTACGTATTGAGAGAATACATCAAGAATAACCTGCCCCGCAGTTTTATTCCCGACATCTGATTGGTAGTGTTTGATATATTTTGGCACAGGTCGGGTACCCCAGTCGTAGAAATCAATGGGATCGTGACCAATTAGAAGTTGCCCATCAGTAAAGCGTCCCGATCCGATACCGTAGACGGGGATTTTGAGCTCGTGATGGATGATTCCAGCAACTTCTTCGGTGACGCCCTCGAGAAGAATCGCGAAGGCTCCGGCGTGTTCAAGCGCCTTGGCGGTTTTCAATAATTCCATGGTACTTTCTACGGTTTTCCCTTGGATGCGATGCCCCCCCATCTCATGAATTTTTTGGGGATTTAAGCCCAAGTGCCCCATGACAAGCACCTCCGCGTTCGCGATCGCCTCAAAGCGAGGAAGAAGCTTCATGCTCGCCTCACACTTCACCGCAGCACACTTCGCTTCTTT
Source organism: Candidatus Liptonbacteria bacterium (assembly GCA_016194445.1). Taxonomy (GTDB): domain Bacteria; phylum Patescibacteriota; class Minisyncoccia; order UBA6257; family 2-01-FULL-56-20; genus VMFW01. The sequence continues at coordinate 38,939 of JACQBP010000040.1, forward strand.
AATAAATCTTACAGCGTTGCGCACCGCATCTTCGTTAGACGCTTGATAGGCGCCCAAGGGCATATCCCCGACCGTAAATACTGGCCCAGCGCCGCGCACGGCGGCGGAGGCAAAAACAATCATCTCGTCCATGGTGACGGGAAGGGTGTTCCCATATCCCAAAACTGTCATGCCAAGAGAGTCGCCGACGATAATAACATCGACGCCCGCTTTCGCCGCGGTCCTGGCAAAGGGATAATCATAGATACTCAAGGCCGCCACTGGAATCCCTTTTTCTTTCATATTCTGAAGGGTCGTGACTTTGACGTCGGAGCGTGGCTTTTTTGGAGACACCTCGAGTTGGGCCGCTGGTTGTGGTGAGTGCGCGGGATCAATAAGATCTGGCATAATTTTAAACGATAGGCTATTAGCAGGAAAAGGTCAATCTTGGAATTTGATCTCCAAACTAATGCTCCTGTGTAAAGTCACGGATCTGCTCAACTGCTTTTTGAAGTTCCTGCAATGGAGCGGCAAAACTGAGACGTACATACCCGGGCGCAAGAAAGGCTTCTCCGGGAACCACGGCTATTTTTTTCTCATCAAGGAGACGGGCGCACCACTTGGCAGACGTGCGGATCTTTCCTTTAAGAAGACGGCGAACATCAATGAAGAAATAAAAGGCTCCCTCTGGCGGCGCGAAGGAGATCCCATTGATTTTTGAGAGCGCGTTGATTAGAAATTGTCTCCGAGTTTGAAACTCCCGAAACATAAGATTTAACGACTTTTGAGAACCGGAAAGAGCGGCAAGCGCGGCCTTTTGCGCGATAGAGGAAGTGTTTGAAGTAGTTTGGCTCTGAAGCGAGGTGATGGCCTGAATGATCCACTTGGGGCCGGCAGCGTATCCAATTCGCCACCCAGTCATCGCGTAAGCTTTAGAAAATCCATTGACGGTGAGAGTGAGCTCCTCGATACCCGCACCGAGCGACGCGATAGAGTGGTGTTGGCCTTTGTAAAAAATCTTCTCGTAAATCTCATCGGATATAACGAAGAAGCCTTTTTTCTTCGCAAGATGCGCGATTTTGATCAATTCAGATTTTTTAATCACCGCTCCGGTGGGATTAGAGGGACTATTCAGAAGGAGAGCTTTAGTGTGGCGAGAAACCTTATTTTGAACATCTTGAGCGGTAAGTTTAAACGGAGGGAGAAGCGGAATAAAAACGGGGGTGGCGCCGGAAAGCTTAATTTGTTCAACGTAGGTAGTCCAGGTGGGAGTGGGAACTAAGACCTCATCCCCGCGACCACAGAGCGCTTGAAATGCATGGTAGAGAACTTGTTTTGTCCCCACGCCGACAACGATTTCGCTGGGCTGGTAATGGATATGGTTGTCACTCAATAATTTTCGAGTAATGGCTTTCCGAAGCTCAAGAATACCCGGCGTTTCGGTGTAGTGCGTAAAACCTCTTGCCATCGCCAACGCCGCCGCCCTTCGGATATAAAGAGGGGTTGGAAAATCAGGTTCTCCTAGCCCGAGGTTAATAACCGGGATACCGGATGTCTGTAGGGCTTTGACTTTTTCATCAAGCGCGAGAGTGGGCGAAGAAGAGAGGTGTTGCACTCGGGAAGATAAAGCATCTCTCATGGGCGTATTATACCGCAGAAACTCCTTACTCCAGCTTCTGCCATCCCTCTTTTTCTTTTTTCCTCGGAAGTGGATCCACGATCATATTCCCAAGAAATTCTTCATCAGGTAGATAGGGTTGCATGTCTTCAAGCGGCCTTCCAAAATTAAGTCTGGGAACAAGCGTTTGGTTGGTATCGATGAGTACATTACAGATGACAGGCCGGTCGCTTTTCAAAGCTTTCTCGATAGCGCCCGCCATTTCGTCGGGTTTCTCGACAGCAAAGGCATCAATCCCATAGGCCTCGGCAACCTTTACAAAGTCTGGCATGGAGTAACCACCCTCGGGAGTGCTGGCGTAATAGCGACCATCAAAATAATTATCTTGGAACAGCTTGATAATACCCATACTGCGATTGTTAAGAATAAAAAGCTTAATCGGCAATTTATAGTGCGCGATAGTTTGAAGTTCTTGAATATTGAGCTGGACGCCACCATCGCCATCTAGACAAACAATCTTCTTCCCCGGAGCGGCGAAGGCAGCGCCAATAGCGCCGGGGACCGCGTATCCCATCGGAGAATTGGCAAAGGCCGTGAGTAACTTTTGACCAGATTTGATTTGCCATGATTGCATCGTCCAGACCAAATTGCCACCCTCGTCAACAACAATAATCTCTCCTGGTTTAACGTGATCAGAGAGAGTTCGAACGAATGAGTAAGCATTAATGAAGGGCTGATTAAAATATTCAGGAAGTACTGAAGGATATTTAAGCCACCATTCGTTCGTTTTCTTAACCCACAAATCCGCGTCAGGAATTTTCGCCGTCGCGAGTTCTTCCAGCACTCCGGCAAGAAACTCTTGGGCATCCCCACAAACCTCGATGGCTGGTTTAAAATCTCGATACTTCTTAAACTCGGCCGGGTCAATATCAACCATAACGACCTTGGCGTTACGGGCAAACCAATCGACTTTGCCACCAGTTTGCCGAGAGTCTAACCGAGAACCAACCGAGAGGATAAAATCACTGTTCTGGATAACAAAATTAGCCGCTCGGTTTGAATAAACTCCCAGTGAACCTCGAAAGAGTGGGTGGTCGTGGGGAATAATATCAAAACCACCCCAGGACACCACCACCGGGATACCTAACTTCTCAAGAAGAATCCGGGCCGACTCTTCGGCTTTCGCGTGTTTGACTCCTCCACCAAGCAGAAAAACCGGTCGCTTAGAATTAGATAACAAGGCAACAGTTTCGCTCGCTTTTTTTCTTAAAATATTTTTAGGATCTGTGGAGGAATCGCTTGTTGCGGGTGGAGTAAATCCTTCGAGTAAATCAACATCGATATCAGTAACTTGAAGGTTCATAGGGAGATCAATTAGAACTGGCCCCGGTCTCCCGGTGGTGGCAATCCAATAGGCTTTTTCTAATTCGTAGCGGATGCGTGAGGGATCAGAAATCCAAATCGCATATTTCGTGATGGGTTTTACGATATTCACAATATCGGTTTCTTGAAAGCCGAGTTGACGAGGACGCAGGGGTCCCTCGACGCTCTCAATGGATTCCCGAACATTAACCTGACCAGTGATGAAAAGAGCGGGGATAGAATCAAAATAACAATCACAAATCCCTGTGATTAAATTAGTTGCCCCGGGGCCGCTGGTAGCGATGGCAACGCCGATGCCGGGTCCGATGCGTGAATAGTTCTCGGCAGCCATGGCAGCGGCTTGCTCGTGTTGCATGCAGACATAGTTCAAATCCCCTTTTTCCGCAAACCGTCTTCCAATGGCATCTACTAGATGCGCCACGGAACCACCGGTTACTGAAAAGATATGTTGGGTGCCGCGCTTGGCTATAAAATCCACAAGATAATCAGTCAGTTTCATAAAATTTATAATATTCAGCTCAACTGCTGTTTATGTTGGCTTTTCGAACAGAGGGATGGGGTGGAGGTAATATTTGAGATTGTTTTAGTTTTGAATGCAGAATTGATGAATAGCCTCGCAAACATAATGAATGTCTTTGGGTTTTAAATATTGGTGGATGGGGAGGGTGACCATGGTTTCGGCTTGCTTTTCGCAGACCGGAAAATCTCCTTTCTTATATCCCAAATACTTAGCGGCTTCTTGAAGATGAATAGGGATGGGATAATGGACCAAAGCCTCAATCCCTTGGTTTTTCAAAAATTTAATAAGTTCTTTTTGCTGCTCAGTCTGGATGACGTAAAGGGTGTAGATTGGTTTCACTGGCACTTTGCACAAATCTCGCTTGGGGATGTGGACTTTCGGCTCTAAATCGGAAAGGAGTTGGTCGTAAAGTGCTGCATTCTGAGCTCTTTTTTCGGTATTTCCTTCAACTTCACTTAAAACGATGCTCGCGATGGCGGCTTGAATCGTATCAAGTCGGCTGTTGTGAGCAAAAAAGATAACTTCGTCGCGATTTTTCAACCCGTGGTTCCTCCAAAGCCGAAGCTTCTCGGCGAGTGCATCGTTGTTGGTAGTAATCATACCGCCGTCACCCCAAATGTTGACGATTTTTTGTGGGTGAAAACTGAACCCAGCGGCATCACCAAAAGAACCGACATACTTATTGTCGTACATAACTGACGAAGACTGGGCGGCATCTTCGATGACAAAAAGATTGTGACGCTTGGCAATGTCTAAAATAGGATACATGTCCGCAGGATTGCCAAAAAGGTGGACTGGGACGATGGCTCGAGTTTTTGAAGTGATGGCTTTTTCTACCGCCTCCGGGTCGATAGTGTAATCGTCGCGCACATCAGCGAAGACTGGTCTAGCGCCGGCGGTAGCGATAGCCCCAGCGGTGGCGATGAAACTGTTTGGAGCAGTAATAACTTCATCGCCTTCTTTAATGCCTAAAGCACGAAAGGAAAGGAAGAGGGCATCAGTACCGTTGCCGACGCCGATGGCATGCTTGATCCCGAATTTTTTTGCGTATTCTAACTCAAAATCTCTTGCTTCTTGACCAAGAGTAAAATCGCCCCTTTTGGCAATTTCTTGAATTTTGAGAAGGAAGCGTTCGGGGTTTTTGAACTGTTCGGTTAGATATACATAGCGAACTTTCCAGTTAGGCTGTTCCATAATAAGCGAATTGTACTATAAGAATTTAGGGCTGGCAAGAATTTTATTTTAATTTGATTTCCTGCATGGTCTTCACGTTAAAATATTTGGTGTTGTTGAGTGAGTCTTCAAATTTTCCTGCTTTAAACGCTTCGATAAGGTCAGAAACAGCTCCACGGATGTCTCTTTTGGGTTTAAATCCTAGTTCTTTAAATATTTTCTCGGATGATATGTGGTAGGATCTTTTGTCGTCGCCGGCTTCTTGATGGTTAACCTTAACACTATTGCCACTTGAGGATTCGACCTCCGATTTGACGATGTTGGCAATTTCAGAAACGGTATAGTTTCTGGCGCCAGCGTTGAAAACTTTAGAGTGAATTTTTTCACTAGGATGCGATAGGAGGTCAGAATAAAGATCGGTAATGTCTTCAATGTGGATGTTGGGCCTTTTTTGCTCGCCACCAAAAACAGTGATAATACCTTTACTCCAAGCGTGATTAGTTAAAATGTTTACTGTTAGATCAAAACGCATGCGAGGAGAATAGCCGCAAACCGTTGCCGACCGGATCGCCACTGCAGTAAAATAAGGGGCTCCTTCTTTCATTAAGATTTCTTCGCCTAACACTTTGAATTTGGAATAATCAGTGAGTGGTTCAAGGGGCAAATCTTCGGTGATGTTTTCTTCCTGTTTTAAACCATAGACACTCGAGGTGGAGGCAAAGATGAAACGTTTCACTTCAGCTTGGCGCGCGTGGGATACGACCTTGATCATGGCGTCGTAGTTAATTGATTTGCCAAGTTCGGGATTTAACTCAAAACTCGGATCGTTAGAAATACAGGCAAGATGAATAACGGCATCAACGCCCAGAAGGGCTTCGCTCAGAGTATTGTCATTACGGATATCGCCATGAATTTCTTCGAGGTTGGAATTTCGGTAACCGGCAAAAACGTTAGGTTCATATAAATACAAATCAAGCACTTTGACGCGATAGCCTTTCTTTAATAGTTTGGGAACTAAAACAGAGCCGACGTATCCAGCCCCGCCAGTGACTAAAACCGTCTGGATATTACTCATCATTGGACATAGGGCCTAGTTTTTGAGCAGAGTGTTGATAGATTTTAACAAGGTGTTGGATTCAACGGAATGTTTGTTGCCCACGATAGTGACAGCTAGAGCTCCGACGGCATTACCGATAAAACCGGCGGCTTCTACGGGCAGGCCAGCCCGGACTAAGGGCGAGGTGATGGCTAGAAAAGCATCACCGGCGCCAACCCGATCGAGAACACGAGTCGAGAGTACAGGAACTTTGTAAAGTTTTTTACCATCATACGATAAACAGCCCTCGTGGCCGAGGGTAACGATGATTCTTTTGGCCTTAAGTTTGTTGGTAACGGCGGCTAAAATTTCTTTCCATTCGTCCAGAGAAGCGACTTCTTTTTTCTTGGTGATCAGTCGGGCTTCTAAGTGATCAATACAGACAAAATCGGCGCGCGGATATTTGGTGGCCATATTGAAGCCAAAGTTAGCGCTGTTGGTTTGAGTATTCAAGGCCAGAAAGGGAGCATTGTGACTGAGGTAATCAATGAGGCGAGGAGTGAGGAGTCCGTGGCCGTAGTCTGCCACGATGACTAAATCATACATGGGTAAAACTTTTTTTAAATGGCTTAGAATTTTTTTCTCAAGAGCTTCGGGAATGAGCGAGTCTACGAAGTAGTAGACTTCAAACATTTTAGTTAGAAGTGGAGAGTCAATGAATCGCCGTTTGACGATGGTAGGGGCGGTGGGGTGATAGAAAAATTGGGGCCGAACATTGGATTTTAGATGGGCTCGAATGAACTTTTCCTTGCTGTCTTTGGCGCCAAGACAAGTAAGGAGGTCAACTTGTTTGCAGTAACTAGTGAGGTGGTTCGCGCAAGCGATGGAGCCGCCGGCAAAAGCCTCTTCGTGTTCGTACCGAGCGGCAATAATGATATCTTTGGGCGTTTTATTCATGGCTCGCACATAGTGATACTCGTCAATAATCGCCTCGCCGATGATTAAAACTTTGTAATTTTTGATTTTTTCGAAGTAGCCCAAGATGTCTTCGAGGCTGAACCTTTTTTGAAATCCTTGGAGGAATTCTTGGGTGGCTTCGGGATAGGGAGTCAAAAAATTATTAATTAGTTTAGTGGAGCTGAAGGTGATGTCATCGGTAAACTCGATTTTGCCTCCGACCTTTTTGACAGCTTCAGTTTCCTTATTAATACCGCCGCTGCTAATGGCCCTTTTCTTGCCGTATTCATTACCTTTGATATAAAAACTGGGTCGCACCGCATAAATGGCCGGAACGGCGGTGGGAGCATCATTCACGGCCACAAAATCAACGGCCGTCAAAGAAGCGACAGCTTCGGCTCTTAATTGCTCATTAAAGATGGGCCGGTCAGGACCTTTGTTGACATAACGATCCGAAGTAACGGTGACCACTAAGATATCCCCTCTTTTTTTAGCGGCGGCGAAATGGCGGATGTGGCCAGGATGGAGTAAATCAAAGACACCGTGGCATTGGACGATGCGTTTATGCTTGGCTTTCAAATCACGAAGTACGGGCGCAAGATTATTAAGTTTGTAAACTTTATTGACTGCCATAGTGATGGAGGTAGTAAATGATTTTACTTACTCTTAAAGACTGATTTAAGTGTTATTATTCTATGTTAATCATTTATTTTCGTCAATTTTGTGTAAATGGAAACGGCGAGCTCGAATCTTCGAACCCGCCGTTGGTTTTTGGGTTTGGCCTCACTCCTTGAGGTAATTCCCTGGTTGCTTAGGCGCTGGGAATGAGGGCGCGGTATTTCTTGATCAACTCTCGCGCCAAGAGAGTGATGTGTAACTGGCCGTAAACTCGCTCGACGGTGGTGACGAGTTTTTTCATAAACTCAATCCACTCGCCAAGGATCTGAGGATAGAAATCGCCGCCATCATAGAGCGTCGCGGTTTTATCGTAGAGCTTTAGGAGTTGAATCAGTGGCGGCTTACTTAGAACTGCAACTTTCTCTTCCTCAAATCCTCCCTGATAGGTCATCTCATCAACAAGACGCCTGACTTCTTCGGGTAGATCGTTGGGAAGATCGGCGGAGGTGTCCTCGAAGACATCATGGAAAAGAAGCGCATACGCTCCAGGAATTCGAATGTTCTCTGGTAATTGGGTATCCAGAAGGAGCATCACCGCACACCAGAGAGAGTGGGTCCAGTAGGGATTTTTTTCTCCGTTCTGGAAGGTACGGACCGCCTTCGCATTAGGTCGTGTGTGATTGTTATGCGCCTCCGCGGCGGCAATAAGGTGTTGGAGGAATACCTGCGTATTGAGCATGCGATCACCTCGATGGGTTGGTTTGAGCCGTAACCCTTATAGCTGGCTGGCGGTTTGATACCAGATCGAATCCGGAGATTGGATCAGGCCCCAGCACCTGAAGCGCCAGAGGGCGGCTTGGGTGAGACTACAGATGGTTTTGATCTTACGCACCTCTTCGGGAGGGAAGAATCGCACATGATCGATCTCTTCGTTTGGTTCGGGATGTGATCCAGAAGATCCCAGACCTACCAAAGTCGCGAAGAGTTCGTGGGCGGCTCCACTAAGCGCTGGGAGGGCGTGGACAAAACCGATGGAGGCCGCCTCTACGACTTTGAGTCTCATTTCCTCCAGCACTTTCTCTAAAGGAGTGAGAGCGAGGCCATGAACAGCCTCGTATTCCTCGATGCCGGAGCCATACTTTAGAACGCCCAGGATCTGGCTGGGATCTCTGGCGAACGCAACCGCCGAAATCTCTGGCGGAATGACACTGAACCGCCGATGGAAAACAAACCCCAGATGTCCATCGGACTGACGAATCACGATATGAAGTTCACCCCGCCGTGATTCAATGGCGATGCCTTCATAGGCCACCTCTCCGGTTGATACATTAACCGCATCGATGATTTGGATGGCCGCGCCGTGAATTGCGTTTTCGAGTCGGCGTTTCCTCGGATCCCACCGCCATTGTTTTCCAAACCGGCTCTCGGGTCCGGGTGGACGGACGATTAGTCTTGTGCTCACTCATAACTCCTTTCTATGAAAATAGCTACCGTTAAATTCGTTTCCGTGGGTTAGCTCAAGATGCCAAAAAGCTGACTATATTATACTGATGATGAAAGAGAAGTCAAAAACCACGGGCTTTAGCCTGTGGTTTGAGAGTTGTTCTCTCCTGCGAGAGAAACTGGCTTGACCCTCAGCCTAAAGACCGGGGCTTGCGCTTGGAGTGTCAACGCGGGGATGCGGAGCCGTGATATTGCAATCACGGCTCCACTCGACGACCAGCAAGGAAATCCTCAAATCGCTTCCTTTCTTGTCTTTTTCTCTGTCTCTCGTCGAGATGGCACCATATCCAATCTATCCACCAAATTGGCACAGCGCCAACGAGTGTAACGGAAAGATGCCAGTGACCCCAAAAAGGGATGGTGGGGTTCACGCGAGCTTGTTCCAGATCGGCGAGAAAAAAGGTGACGACAAAAAAAGACAGGAGACCGATTCCAAGGATGTGGGACTTTTCAAGCCAACCACCGACGATAACGCCAATGGCGCCCATGAAAATTCCTTGCAGGACAGTGAATCCAAGGTGCTTAGTAGCGATCACTGAAGTAACGAGAAACAAGGCAGTGAAGCCTATGGTTTCTCGCTTGGACCTTGTGGGTGACAAGTGTGCCTCCTAGTTTCAACCCAAATCCACGTGGATTTGGGGCTGGCCACAATATAGGACTTTAAAAAAATAAAGTCAAGCCGACTAACTTTCTTTTTTAGCTAAGATAGATATTTAAACCAATCTTGGGTGGCTTCTTGAATCGTACTTTCCGTCCAAACGGGAGCGTTTTTCCAATTATCTATTTCCTTAAGGACAATCTTAACTCCCTCTTTGATCGAAACGATAGGTTTCCAGTGAAGCCGGGTGGTGATTTTGGTGATGTCGGCAAAGGTTTGGTCGGGTTCGCCGGGGCGCTTTGGTAAATAGACTTTCTTTTCGGAACCGAGAAGCGTGACCAGAGTGTTGACACTCTCTGGGTGACCAGAGCCAATATTAAAAATTTCTCCGACACAATTTGATTCCGCAGCTTTCAAGAAAGCGTCGACGGCGTCGGTGACAAAAACAAAGTCGCGAGTTTGGGTGCCATCACCTACAATGGTGAGCGGTTTTTGATTAGCTTTTTGGGCAAGAAAAACTCCGAGCGCGGCTCCATAACCGGAGTCGGTGCGAACGCGGGGGCCGTAGATATTAAACGGGCGCAAGGAAACCAGCGGCAGTTTGTAAAGTTTGGCGTAATGGAGGGCAAGATGTTCGCCTAGATACTTTGACTCGGCGTAAGGATATTGGGGGCGAATCGCGGCGGTTTCTTTAGTGGGGTATTCATCGGGAATGCCGTAGCAACTCGAGGAGGCGGTATAGATAAATCTTTTCACTCCCCTTTTGCGACTAGCTTCAAGGATAGAGGCAGTCCCGAAAACGTTGCTCTCGAAATAATCAAGAGGTTTTTGGATGGACGGGATGAGATTGCTTAAAGCGGCTAAGTGGAAAACCCAATCGACTCCTTCGAAAATTTCTAACATGGCATTAAAGTCGGTAATGTCAGCTTTAAAAACTTTTAAGCGAGGATGATTTTTGACGGACTCTAAATTGCGTTCGAGACCAGTAGAAAAATTGTCGATGACACTAACTGTGTGGCCATCTTTAATGAGTCGCTCGACAAGATGAGAACCGATAAATCCAGCGCCGCCGGTGACCACGACTCTTTTTTGGTTGAAACTAGCCATAAAAATTTTCGGAACGAGGAGGATTTAAGTTTAAGAGAATTCTAAAATGAGCGGAAGATGATCGGAGATGGCAAGAGTGGGCACGGTGAAATTTTTGATTTTTAAGCTCGGCGAGACAAAACAGTAATCAGCGAAATGCTGGAGGTTGCCTCCATACTTGGCCGCCTCGATAATGCTCCGCGTCGTCGAGATTTTGAAATCTTTGATTAAATTCTTCATTCCGTTTTTTTCAATCATTTGGATACTTTCGGTATTGGGCAAGAGATTAAAATCACCGCAAAGAATTTTCTCGCCGGGTTGCTCGCTAAGGAAGTTAATAATATTTTGAGATTGCTCAAGGCGCGCTGGGGAGTCTTCCTTTTTTCCGGGCCAAACAATTCCGTGGAGGTGGGCTATGGTAAGCCGATTACTTTTCCCTTCAATATTGATATATTGTATCGCGACCGGCAAATCAAGTAGGCCGTCTCTTACAACGACGTCGTTATAGGAACCATAAATAAAACGTTCTCCATGAGAAAGGATAGGAAGAGAGCGTTTCGCAAAAATAGTTTCTCCACTGGCAGCGGGAAAATTAATTTTTTCGTGGAGGTCATACTGTTCCTGAATAGGAGCAAAGTATCCGTCGTGGTCAGGGAGGGCAGCAACTAGATCTGAAAAAATATTCATTTTCATTCCGTTGCTCACCTCCGGGCCGGCACTGCTTCGGAATACTTCTTGAAAGCAAAAAATGTCGGTGGAGGACGCTTGGGATTTAATAAATTCCAGGAGTGGTCCAAATTTTTTACCGCCCCAAATATTTAAAGAGATGAGTTTCATATTTTTACTTTTCTACTCAGATTGATATAGGCGAAAAATAGGGATTAAAAATGGTTCTAAAAGTTGCAGCACTAAAAGGCCAGTAGGTAAAATCGATAAGGTGATCCCCCCGAGAAAGGCGAACGCCTCGAAAAGTGGTGTGCGCGGTAATAATCTGACTTTCTTTGCCATCAACAAAAACGCGCCAGCCGGGATAATTGGTCTCGGCCAAAACTAGCAGGCCATCTCTCGCGGCATGAGTTTCAAGGGTGACGCGATTGGGTTCGCGGTGACTGATTATAACATCTTTTAGCGCTTGACCGTCTTCGGTTTCGATACGAGCGATGGGCAAGGCGGTTTTATTTTCATAAATTTTCACCTCGTGGTCATAGACGAGTGGGTAAGGAGCATCTTTGGGCAAAGGTTTTTCCGAAACAATATATTTAACACTGGCAACATTAAAAAGTGGCACGAAGTTTATATCACCTAACTTATCAGCTTCGCCAAAAACGTACATGTCAGACTCGCGCTTAAGAAAACCACCATCAAAAAGCGGTTTTAAACTATTCACGTACGACTGAAGCAAGACACCTTCGTAATTACCCATGTTTTTAAGGCCATAGCCGGTGGGTATATGTTCCATCAACGTTCTTCCGATCGCAAGAATTCGATAGGAATCAACGTCGGGGCGCGATTTTAAATATACAACAAAGGGTGGTTCTCGGTAGAGATCTTGGAGATTGGAAGTGTCTCGAAGTTTGGGAATATAAAAAACCATCTCGACGATAAGGAAGACGAAAATGAGGTTAAAAAGCTTTTTCTTCCATAAAAACAAAAATAGGAGTAAAAAGAAAAAGGTGGTACCAAAAACCAAAGCCGCCACGGAATACGGATTGTGAATGAGCCAGTTGATGAAGTTTTGAAGAGGGGCTGGAAACCTGCCGATGTATAAACTTATCTTATTCAAATCAATTTCGTTGAAAACAAGTTTGTACGAGTGACGAAAGGAAGGAGAAAACACCATCAAGCCGGTGAAGGGACCTAAAAACGAGAGGAGGATCGCCCAAAATTTCTTGAGTGAGACATTTTGACTTTTCATATTCTCGAATCCGATGGCCGCAAGAATCGCAAGAGTAAAATGAAAAGCGCCCACGTATCGGAAAAAAGTCACCCTCTTTAACACCGGTAACCATTCTAACCAACTTACAGGTGGAACTCCTAGCCACATCAAAATAAAGAAAGACGCAGCTCCACCAAAAAATACAAGCGATGAGATATGCTCAGTTTTCTTCTTAAAACTGAAGGCGGCAATAGTAAGCAAGAGAATGAAGGTCCCCATATAGGTCACAATAAGACTGTCTTCTCTCATAGTGGAGGTTCCAACAATGCTAGCTTCCAGGAAAAGTGTGGGAGGGACAGGCAAGTGAAAGAATTTTTCTAACTGTACCAGGAAATGGTTATGCTCCGCACGATAAGCGTCGATCCACTCAACGGTATGCCCTTGCCCCCCAGACCCTTGGCTAAAAAAAAGAGACATATCCCAAAGCATAGGAAGGCTCATAATAAGCGCGACGCACAGGGAAAAAATAAAGGCGCGGCCGGTAAATCGAAGGCTTATTTTACTGGTGAAATAGCGGTATACAAAATAGCTAAGAGAAAGGAGGGTAACAATGATGACGGCTTCTGGATTACCGCTCAGTACCATAATCCCCCAGGCGATACCTAAAAAAAAGATGTTTTTAATAATAGGAGAGGATAGGAGGCGTTCAATCCCGAGGAGAAGATAGGGAGTCATCATGTCCGCGGCAAAACCCCAGTGAGTAATCCACAGCACAAAATACGCCGAAAACATATAGGCGACACCCCCGAGAAGCGCGCTTTGATGAGAAAGTCGCAGTTTTTTAAGAAAAAGGTAGGCTCCAAAGCCCGCGATTAGAAATCTAATAAGAAGATAGTAATCGAAGGTTTTTAGAAACGGGAGGAGAGTGAAGAGCGCTAGTTTAAGCGGATTATATATACCGCTCGTGATGCTGGCGGAAAGCGGCTGACCGTTGCCTTGATATGGATTCCAGAAGGCGAAATGGCCTTTTCTTAGCTCCTGGGACCAGTAAAGAGTTTGAGGAACCTCAAAATGCGACCAATTAGTCGAGTCCAGATCCCAAAAAGTTTTGGGGCCGTGATAGTAATAAGATCCAGCGCTTAATGGCAAACCGGGACCATCGCTAAAAAAAGTTTGCTGGTTAATGATGATGCGAAAAAAAACAATCCCGATAAGAACAGCGAAAAAAACGAAGGCTTTTTTACTCTGGCTTTGCCGACCAACGAAATTCTTTACTTGAGACAAGATATTGCTGAATGATCGGATTGTATTCATTTTTTCTTAAAGACAAAGTTGGATCCCCAGGCGTAATTTTTATCGCCGGAAGGAACGAGGTTTGGGATGTGGACGAGTTCGCCTGATGAAGTAATGCCAAAAGATTGATAACCTAACTCGTATAAGGCTCGGATAGCGGGGAGGGAAAACTTTTCCCCAATTTTTCCTCTCCAGACCTCCATAAGGATAATCGGACTCGATTTCTCAAGAGTGTGTTGCCCTCCTTGGATAATGTTAAATTCGCTGCCCTCAACGTCAAGTTTAATAATGGTCGGGTGTTTTCGAGCGCGAACATATTCATCTAAAGTGGTGACGTCAACAGAGATTTCTTGATAGGTGGAAATATTTTGTTGGGCAACATTTTTTAAAAGGGTACCGCTGCCGCTTTCACCTTCGGCCGATCCATCAAAAAATGGAAGGGATCCTTTGCAATCGGATAAAGCGACATTATTGAGAAAGATGTTTTTTCCTCCTCCCGAAAACACTGCGTCCAGATATTGGAATATTTTAGGTGAAGGCTCGAACGCATGGATTTCTCCTTGAGTAATAAGTTCCCGAGCTAAAGAAGTGTAAAAACCGTAATGCGCGCCGATGTCGAAAAACACGTCTTTTTCCTTAAGGTGCTCAAGAAGAAATAAAATTGATGGCTGTTCTTCGCGAGAGAGCGTACCGTAATAGTAAAGAGATTCGGCTTCTTCGAGAGACAGCAAGAGTTCCTTTTGCCAAAAAGTCTGGACTCGGAAATTCTTTGGCCGCCACCGTTTGCCCAAACTCATCAGGGTATGATAGGCAAGGTAACGAACTCCATGATCGGCCAATTTTTTGAGTTTTCCCTTAAATGATGGATCGCTGGCCGCGAAAACATGTTTAGAGGCGGCTTGGGCGAGAGTGAGAAGGGTGAGTCTTTTTTCTTCTAAAGTCATAATCCATATACTACCGAACTAAACGACAATTTAAAACCCACGAAAAAGCTAAGGAGGAAAAACTACTCGCAAGACTTCCTTCGCTCGGTTTACGTACGTATGTCGTCGTAAGGTCACCTGATAGAGCTGGCTGGCAATATTTTCTCGCTCCTCTTCGTGATTTAAGTAGTACTTAACCTGATCGGCCATTTCTTTAACAGAGCGGAAAGTGACTAAGTGTCCTTCAAATAATTGTTCCGCATCACGTTGATAGTCGGCGAGAGGAAAACTCCCAGCGAGAGCAGCCTCAAAGGCGCGGGGCGAGGGAGCGTCTTTATCGCGTGGATGTTCTGGGGCGAGCACAATTTTAGATCGGTTGTAAAGCACGTTCACTTCTTCGATTGGTAACGACGAAGTGGTGATAACCTCAAGATTTTTCAAATGAGGAAACTCGGGGCGGCGAATTAATTTTTCTAATCCAGGCCCGGCCGCGCTGACCCGGAAACCTTCCGCGCAGAGATAATCCAAAATATAGGCCTTAGTAACGGTGGCGGTTGAAATCGAAGAAAACTGGCCCATTAAAAAAAGATCGATATCTTTTTTAAGACGGAGAGGTTTATAAAATCGCGGGTCACCTGCAAGGGGCAAAATGTGCATAGAAGCATCACTGATTAGGCGAAGGCTAGGAATAGCGGAACTATTAATAAAGAAGAGATGGGAGCAATAGATTAAATTGGTAAGGAAATACGAACTGTTTTTAGCGGCGATTAAAGGATCGGCAAAGACCATGTAGGCAGTGGGGATTTTATAATATTTTTTTATTTTCTTGAAAAGTTTGATTGAAATTGAATTGAAATTATAGAAAAAGATCAAATCGGGCTTGAAAAGTTTTATTTTTTCTTCGTACTGAGCGCTATTCACTTCCTTGTATCGCTCCCAATATTTCAGGTTTAAGTAGGTAAAGGGAGTCCGGGAGAAGAATTTAAAAAGACCCAAGGAAATGCGGTAATGATCATGAAAATATATTTCGGTGGTATGTCCCAAGGATTGAAACGAGTGCTCAAAACTTTCTGTAACCCGATCTAGTCCCCCGCCAGAAAATATCAGGATTTTTTTAAAAGCCATAGTTTAAGAAATCAGCTTATAAGCTTTGAGTGTTCGGAGAATTCCTTCGTCTAGACTAATTTGCGGCTCCCAACCGAATTCTTTCTTGGCTTTTTCATGAGAGACGACGAAGCGGAGCATCTCGCCAGCCCTTTGGGGAAGGTAGAGAGGATGATTATCCGGCTGGCCTAGCAACCGCGCAATCTTCTCATATAATACATTTAAAGTTATCTCCTGGCCGGATCCTAAGTTAAAAATAGGTTCGGGATGATGATCATCGAGTTCGAGAACTAGCAAATTGGCGCGAACAACGTCGTCAACGTAGACATAATCTCGGGTTAGATTGCCGTCGCCATACATCTCGGCATGCTGATGACTGGAAATTTTTCGAATATAATCCGCCAGGGCACCCCCAATCTGTCGCGGCCCGTATACTGTAGCGTAGCGCAAAACGACGAAGGGAAGATTGTAGGCTTGGTTGAAAAACCGCAGGTAATTTTCGGAGGCAATTTTTGAAATAGCGTAAGGAGAAATGGGCTGAGTGGGGTGTTGTTCGGTTAGTGGAAAACTATGGGTGTTTCCATACACAAAACTCGATGAAGCCATCACGACTTTTTTCACTTTGGAACGGTGGGCGTTAAGAAAAATATTGAGCGACCCAGATATGCCCCGAGCGTCGAATAGTGGATTGACCACTGACTGAGGAACATTAGTGTTGAAGGCTAAGTGATAGACAATATCGGGTTGTTCTTTTTTGAAAACATCCGAAACTTTTTCATCGCCCATATCGAGATGATAAAAACGCGCCCGGGGATGGAGGTTTTCCTTCTTGCCAGTCGATAGATCATCAATAATAGAAACAGAAGCGCCAAGTTCAACTAAGGTGCCAACAAGACGAGAACCGATAAATCCAGCTCCCCCGGTGACGATTATATTTTTATTAGATATATCAAATTTAGTCATGCCACAATTTTTAATATTGCTTCAGCTCTTTTGTGATAGGTATGTTGATTAAACGCAATAGAACGAATTTTCTGACTGATATGTTCTCTTGCGTTATTGTCACTGAGAAAGCTCTCCACAGTATCAAGCAATTCGCGAGCTGTGGTAATGGTGACAAGCTCGTTATTGAAAAGCTTGGGGGTATTAATTTTCGCATCAGTAATTAAAAAATTGCCACTTAAAGCGATGTCAAACACGGGTTCACTAAAATCAGTCTTCAGAAGCAATGGGTTGATGTAGATAATTACCTTGGATCGATTATAAAGTTTATTTAACTGATCCTCTCGAGGAGCGGTGGCTTTAAGTTTAGGGAAGAAATAGCGGATTTTCCGAAAACCATCGCCCCTCACTTTGAAATTCAGTCCTGCCTGCTGTAAATGAGAAAGAAGAATGGCTCGCCCGAAACCAGAAACAATGTGGCGATCGTCCGGGAAAAAAGAGCCGACGAAAAGGAGGTCAATATCTTTTTGAAAAGAAAGTTTTTTGTATAGACGATTGTCGCCAGCCATAGGTAGGTAAAACTTCGGAATATTAAAAAGCTGGAGGGATTGAGCCCATAATTCATCAATGACGAATAAATGAGAGTAAGCCGAGTAGTTAAGCCATCCGGTCGAGTGATACACGTCGATAGCGGCAGGTTCTTCCATAACCCAACAAGCCACGGGAATTTTGAACCTCGCTCGGATTTCGAAGACGGTGGCGGGAAGAATGCTTTCGCCCCCGACTACCAAGACAAAGTCAGGATGAGAAGAAGCGATGGCGGCTAAAAGCTTTCGACTTAAAATCTCACGTTGTTTGGCATAATATCGCGCGATAGTTCCTTTGAGGGGGAGATAGGAAGCAAGCTTCGCGAATTCTAGCGGGAAACCTAGGTGATCGCCAAAAAATGCGGTGCGATGACCAAGTTCATCGAAAGCAGCTTGGATAGATTCTCCACACTGCCTATTAACACCTAGCCCTGAAACAAAAATAGTCATGGGCGGCACCTTAGTATCCGGCATTTGAGCATTGTATAAGAAAGACTAACCTTATTCAAGAAGACAGATAAATCAGAAACCCGAAATTTTTCCCGGAGTGGTGGGTTTAGATCAATAGTTTTAGAGTGAAGCAGAATTCTCCGCAAACATCATTGATAAGGAGGGGTCGCCAACTATAACCGAAAAACCCTGCTGTTTTAGAAATTCTTTGAGCTTAACGGAGCTTCCGATAATCGGATCATGAGTTTCGAGTGTAATGCTCTTTATCCGTTTAAGATAGGCCGGGGGGTATGAAAAATAATTTCAGACTCAGAACCTTCGCAATCTATTTTTAGAAAGTCGCAGCGTGAGATGTGATTTTTTTCAAAGATATCTGCAAGGGTTAGAGAATGAACGTCGAACTGGTCAGTTTGTCGCTGCCCAGGAATAGGAAAGAAGCTAGAGCCAGTTCTTTCGGAGAAAAAGTGGAGTCGGCGCAACCCACGCCGCCCGGAGACGGCAAGTTGAAAAGGAAAGACTCGATCGCTTAATGCGTTCAAGTCGATATTGGCTTTCAAAAGAGAGAAGTTCTCAGGAAGAGGCTCGAAGCTAAAAACTTTTGCGCCTCGGATACGCTGGGCGGCCAAGATAGAGAAAACACCAATGTGAGCTCCAATATCCACAACCACCGCATTATTTTTGAGACGGGAAAGAAATCGGCCATAGTGATCGTAGGTTGCGATTTCTTTCAGCACGTGAATATCTCCCCGGCTTTTAACTAAAAACTGGGTGCTGTTCCGCAGTTTACAGATGACCGGTTTGGGTTTTTCAAATGTGAACACAGAGGCCCAGAGTATCAGCGGCCAACTTTTGTAAACGCGAACGGTTCTAAACACCGACTTTATCTTGTGAAAATATTTCTGAAACATAGAGGAGAGTAAGGAGAGCAAGCAGAATTTTTTACGGATACCGTAAGCCAGCTTTTTGGAATATCTCAATAAAGCGTTTCTCATAGGTATGGTCACGAAGGGTTCGTGTGTACCCAGCGAGAGCAATACGTTCACGCTCATCTTCACGCTTAAGATAATACTTGATTTTTTTGATCAGCTCGGGAAGAGAGCGAAAGGCGACGATTTCTTTGTCGAGTTTATAATACTCGGGGAGGTCATGCGTCATTTGAGTGAGCACAAAACTTCTAGCCGCAAGGCAATTAAACGTCCTTGGCTTGATCATGGGAGTACGTTTCTGCCACCATTCCCTTATATTATTAAAGAAGTTACCGAAATCAGGGCGAATGCCCTCCTTAGATGGCTTCAAGAAGAAGCGCGCGAAAGGCTTGAGGCCTAGGTACGAAGAAGGCGGGTTGATATCAATGTTGATCTTCGTCGCGTGAACGACGGGAACCATTAAATCATCAGATAAACGTCCTTCCGGCCATCCCGGTCCCCACACTGCGACAGAAATACCGGCTCGGCGGAGGGCGTGAATAACTTGCTCTCGATTGTGATACCAAGCACCAACAAAACTCACATCATACTTAAAACGATTAGGGCTTGGATTAGAGGGAGGAATAAAAAGCCGATGATTGGCCCCCAAATGCGTGCGGATTACCCGACATCCTAATTTCTCATATTTAGGAACCGCTTTCGAATAGGTGGTCGCAACCCAAGATAAATGGGGCGCGCCAAATTTTGAAGAGTTGTCGAAATGCCAGTGATCATCCATAAAAAAACCGATGCTAGTGGTCATCGCTTTGATCGCATCAAGAGTGGCAAAAGTAAGATCTTCGTAATACATGATGCTTAAAAAGGCGTCGGGTTTTTCCCGACGAACCAGATCTAGGAGTTCCTGATTGACGCCTTTGGCTCCGACAGATTCCACGCGATCATACTCATAATACACTACTTGAAGGTTGGGGAGTCGTCGCAGACTGTCGTATATATTCGAATGATCAAAAGAAAATCCTTGGGCGGGATCGTGGTTGTAGTATTTATTGCCGGCGTATAGAATGCGCAACATGATACGGATGTTGTTTATAGAGCTTAGATAATAATTGCATTCAACCCGCGGCGTGAGCGCGCTGTAATTCACTTCTCAGATTAACTAATAGAACAAGATATCCACGCAAGCCATCATTGATGAAGTTATTACCGAAGGCTTCTTGCGCTGTGTATTGCGGAAAGAAGACTTGATAATCATGCTGGGCATTAAGCGCGGGCGATATAAATTCAAGATCATATGAGCGTACTTTTCCTAATGCATATTCATAAACATCATGGCCAAAATCGCTCCGTTCCGGAACCACAAAATCATCAATAATAACTATTGCTTGTTGCAAGCTTGATAAAGCCCGGAGTTCTTCTTGGAGTGGAACATTCCCCCCACTGTGAGCATCAAGAAAAAAGAAGGGTCTTTCCCCTAAAGCTTTTTGCTTAACCAAGCGGTTCACAAAAACTGGAGACGATAATTGCTGGATGATTACCCCCGGCGCCTTGTGAAGTCGCCACCGACTTTCCCGAAAATATGGGCCAGATATTTCGCAGGTATAAATCGGCATACGAGTCGAAGCCAATTTGGCTAGAAAAAGCGTTGTGGTGGTCTTGTGCGTTCCTGTTTCCACAAGCGCGGTCGGTCGAAATTCCTCAATTATCTCGGATACTAATTCGCGCAATACCCGATCACCGTGAAAACCATAAAAAGTTACATCGGGATACCGACGCCAACGATATGGTACTAATTGACGCCACGCACCGAGTTTGTTCCAAAACCAGCTGGGACTCCGTTTAAGAACAACGAGAAATAAAAAAAACCTTGGCCAGCGTTGTAATTTTTGCTTAAGTATCTGATTCATCTTAATCATTAGAAACTATGATAGCAGTGAAAGTAGAGTATGAACCCGATTGTGAAAAGTATGTTCCTTCAAAACCTTTGCGGTAGCTTTGGATTGCATCACTTTTCGTTCTTCTTCATGAGCCAAGTAATATGCGACGACTTCAAACCAGTCTCTGTTAATTTTGGGCATTGCCAACTCATCTTCATCAAAAAACTCTCGTATTTGGGGTACATAGTCACACACTTCAAATCCTCCACTAGCGGGTATTTTGAAAGTTCTGGCATTAATAGTCCTTATATCAGCACCAGGTTGTTTTTCGTGAAAATTGATACTGATTTTTGCCGAGGCATATGCCGAACCTTCTAAATCAATCGGAACTTGCCGCATAAGCCTTAGTTTTGATATTACCCCACTTCCAAAAATCGTTCGCTCAATTTTTACGAGAGGATGCAAAAAGTTTCGATCAATAAAATCCCAACCGAAACCATAAATTTTTACATGGTACTTTTTTGCAAGCGGGAAAAGTATACGCTCGAAAGCTTCTCGTTTCTTTGGAAGATTGGCCCCGATATAGATAATATCACAATTGTATTTCGGGATGGGTTTTGCCGTACCATGAATTTTCCTTGACGCGGCAAGCCAATGCATTTTTTTGAAACGATACGCCGGAAAACTTTGAAATTCAACAGTGGGATCCACTTCTGAAAAATAGACGTCTACAATCTCATCTCTTTTTATAGCGAGCGCCAATTCGGGAGACATTGCACCATGTAGCACTACTTTGCCGCCTTGCCGTTTAAAGTTTCTCAATACGTCAATCTTTTTTTCCAAATCGTGGATCAAAAATCCGCCTTCTTCTATAAAAATATCCGGCTTAAAGGAGGTGAGTGTTTTCAATAAATCTTCTTTTTCAGTTAAAGGGTAAACCTCGTGTCCAAAATCTTCAAACGCGTTTTTATAGCCCTCATAGGTAAAGCGATCGTCACCGAGTCCGTAAGGGTAAAGGATGTGATAGAGAATTTTCATACGCTTAGAGTATGAAATAAATTTTTTATTCGGTTGTGGATTTTGGGGAAATGATTTTTTAAAAATCCGAAAAACCATTGGAAGTAGACGTTTTTTAGATAAAGGAAGTAGAAACGCGATCGGCAGCTGGCTCCGTTTCTAAAATTGACTTTTTTGGTTTCTCGCCACGACCGGGCATGGCTACTGGTTGTTTTTCGACCCTCGTGTTCTAGGGTGACTTGAAATACTCGTGGATAATAAAGTAGTTTAGCGCCACTTTTTACAATCCGCAAGAATAAATCGTGTTCGGCGACATGACGGAGAGATTCATCGAAGCCACCGACTTGATTGATAAATTTTCTTTTGAAAATAGCGGAGCTTTGAGGAATTTGGCAGGCGCCATTAATTATATCATTCAGGGTGTAAGGTCGGTGATGGATGGTTGTTTGCTCACCACTTGGGAAAAGGGTGTCGTGGTTGCCATAAATTAAATCGATGTTGGGGTGAGAAATAAGCTGACTCATAAAGTCTTGGATGGCTCCGGGGACGAGAAAGTCGTCGGAGTTAAGGATGGTGATGTATTCACCAGTGGCTTTCTGAAGCCCTTTATTCATTGCTTCACCTTGGCCAGAGTCTCTCTCTGAAATCCAAGAAAATAAAAACCCGCGCTTTTGAAATTTAGCTTCGCAGTTTTTAAGTAGAAGGATGGTGTTGTCGGTGGATTTGGCATCGATGACTAACTGTTCAATGTGAGGGTAAGTTTGCTCAAGCACGCTTGCGAGGGTTTTTTCTAAAAGAACTCGACGATTCAGGGAGGTGGTGATAATGCTTAAAAGAGGGGTGTTTGTCATGGGACGCGATTTAATAGTAAACTCCGAATGACCCTCATGAAAGAGTTTTTGAAATTATCGAAGATGAGGAAGGGTTTATAGCCAAAGGTTGCAAAACCAGAATATAAAATATTTTTAAAGGAGGGTTGACGTTGTCTTGAGCGTTTTAAGAAGAGCCTTCCTTTGTCGACTTGGCTCGCGCGCATGTAAACCAACCCGCCAAAAAAACAAAGCCAACTGATGGCTTCTTCGCCTTGGTTTTCGTAAAGTTTTTCATATTTGGTAAAGAAATTTTCGAAGGAACGAACGAAACGCTTATGATACTCGGAGGAAGAAAGGGCACTTGATGAAGGGCGTGTTCGTAAAAAATACAGCCGAAGGGGAACATCGATAACGTATCCTCGAAAATGTTGCCGAAACTGAAGATGGAGGTCAAGATCTTCAAAACCACTCATACTCGGATCGGAGTGAATACCGAACTTTTCAAAAGCTGACTGGCGAAAAACCCAGCCGTTACCGATGGATAATTTCCAAAAGGGTTCTAATTGCGGTAGATAATAAGTTTTCCGACCAAACTCATCTTCGTTGATGACTCCTCCGCTTAGATAGGCAACGTCGGCTGGCAGATGGCGGAAGGCCTCGACGGCTTTTTGAACGTACTCCGGCAAGTAGGCGTCATCGTGGTCGTTAAACGCGATAAACTCTCCTTGAGCTTGTTTGATGCCAAAATTTTTGGCGACAGATTGCCCTCCATTTTTTAACTTAAAATACTTCAGGCGAGGCTCGTGGGTCATTAAATTTTTTACCTTTTCTTCGGTATCATCTGTTGATCCGTCGTCGATGACTAGGCATTCGATGTTTTGGTAGGTTTGATCAAGAACACTCTTTATAGATCGATTCATTAAGATCTTTGATAAGTTGAAGGTGGGTATGATAATGCTAACTTTAGGATTATAAGACATGATTTCTTAGTTTATAGCAAAAAGAAAAAATTACCGTTTCGAGGCGCAGTTATTCAAATACCAAGTGATGGTTTCTTTTACTCCTTCTTTTAGATTTTTGGCTGGCTCGAAACCCCAATTGTTTTTGACGTAAGAGATATCGAGGGTCCGAGTTGAATCAGCTCCAACAGCTCCAACCCATTCAATCTTTCCTTTAAAGCCGGCTGCTGTGGCTATTATAACTGAAAGATCGCGAAGATTTATTTTTTTTCCGGTACCGATATTGATGGGATTTTCTAATGGGCGCGATTTAAGTGATTGGACAATAGCCTCGGCGGCATCACTTATATAGAGAAATTCTCTTTCGGCTAGGCCGGTGCCTGAAAAAGTTATTTTCTCTTCATTGCTTGAAACAGCAATACATATTTTTTTTACCATGTAAGAGAAAAAAGATTGGGATTTTTTGCAGTCTCCCCAGGGACCGTAAAGATTCGGAAAGATTAGATAAGCGGAGTCAAGGTTGTATTGTTTATGATAAGCCTGACAGCCAACAAGGATCGCTAATTTCGCGATTGCGTAAGACGCGTTCGCTTCTTCTGGATATCCTTGCCAAAGATAAGATTCTTTAAATGGCGCAATTGCGTTTGCTGGATAACTATTAATACTTCCGACAAAAATGGTTTTTTTTATTTTTGCTTCACGAGAAGCTTCAAGGACATTTAACCCCATCAAAATGTTTTCATAAAAAAATTGACCGGGGGCTTTTTTTTGATCGGTGCTGTCGCCTACTTTACCAGCAAGGTGAATGACGTAGTCACATTTATTAACAGCCTTAACGCAATCTTCTTTAATTAAAAAATCGCACTCGGCGAAAGTTGGAGTGATAAGATTACTTTTTGGAAAACCTTTGGAAAGCAGTCTCCCAATGACGTAGGAGCCTAAAAAACCCCTAGCACCGGTTATAAGTATGCGGGATTTTTCGGGAGAAGGAACAGAATTTGCGTTAATCTCCATGGACGTCCCGGTGGATGTTTCCTTTTGCCGCCCAGAGACTAGCCTCCAGAAGAGAACCGAAGGTTCCAGCGTCAGCCCAGAAACCAGAAATATTCCCGTAGTTTAGTTTTTTGATTTCGGCGTATTTATTTAAGGCGTCGGTAATTTCGAGTTCTCCTCTGCCCGAAGGTTTTAACTCGGAAATTATCTCAAAGACCACTTTATCAAAAAGATAAAACCCGGTTACGGCGTACCTGGATTTTGGATTTTCCGGTTTTTCCTCAACTTTAACGATTTCCCCTTTTTCAAAAACAGGCACACCAAAACGCTTGAGATCGGAAACTTCTTTAAGAAAAATTTTGGCTCCGATTTTGAACTCGTTAACATCTTTTTCGAAATTATCATCAAAAATATTGTCGCCTAGGATCACGGCTATGGAGTCGCCTTTGGAAAAATCTCTGGCTTTTTTTAGGGCCTCCGCAATCCCGCCGGCGCCAATCTGAGGAGCGTAAGTAAGGGAAACCTGATGGTCTACGCCGTTTTTCAAAAAATTAGAAAAAAGCTCGAGGTGTGAGCTTTCTGAAACAATCAAAATTTCGTCGATGCCGCTCTTGCGCAGAGTTGCGATCGGATAGAAAATCATCGGCCGATCATAAATAGGCAGAAGATGTTTGTTAGTAACGCCAGTGAGAGGAAGCAAGCGCGTTCCAAACCCACCAGCCAAGATAACTCCCTTCATAAAATAGATTTAGATAATAATTAAGCCTATTCAATCTAAGATAGAAAGTCTTTTTTGTAAAGGAGAAATAGAGGATTTCCTTGGAGCTATTGCTTGGTTTCGGTTTTTTTCTGATTTAGATCGTGCCCGCCCCATAGTTCAATGTGGGGGTTAAAAACTCCGGTTTTTTTTCTGATAGCATCAACCCAATTTGGGTTGCCTAAATACCACTCGATGGTTTCCTTAAAGGCTTTTTCAAATGAAGCTTTCGGCTTCCAGCCAAGCTCATTCCTGATTTTGCTAGAGTCAATAGAATACCTTCGGTCGTGCCCTGGTCGCTCAGCGACGAATTCAGTTTTAGATTTATTGTTGTTGAAATATTTCAGGATGGCGTTGGCTATTTCCAGATTATTTTTTTCGTTATCTGCCCCAATATTATAAACTTCACCAGCTCGACCATTAAAAAGACAAAGGGTTAGAGCTTCGCAGTGATCGAGGACGTAGATCCAATCTCTGACGTGCCTTCCATCGCCATAGAGTGGGAGGGTTTCCCCTTCCATTGCCCGCACAATAAAGAATGGAATGAGCTTCTCGGGATACTGGAAAGGGCCGTAGTTGTTTGAACAGTGGGTGACAACAACTGGGACTTCCCAGGTTGAAAAGTACGCTCCGCAAAGCAGATCTCCGCCGGCTTTGGTGGCGGAGTAGGGTATATGAGGAGCAAAGGCGGTGGTTTCAGTAAAACGGTTTCTACTATCTAACTCGAGAGATCCATAGACTTCATCGGTTGAGACTTGGAGGTATTTTTCTACTTTGTGATTTTTTAGATATTCTAAAAAATTAAAAGGCCCCCATATGTTGGTTTGGATAAAGGATTCGGCGCCGATGTGGATACTCCGATCGACATGAGTTTCGGCGGCGAAATTTATAATGTAAGAAGGCTTAAAAGAATCTAAAGCTTTAAAGAGAAAAGTTTTATTGACAATATCTCCTTCAACGAATTGGTAGCGGGGATGATTTTTGACATCCTGCAGATTTTCCAAATTACCAGAGTAAGTAAGCTTGTCGTAATTCAAAATCGAAAAGTTAGGGTTTTTATTAAGAAGATAGCGGATAAAATTTGACCCGATAAAGCCGGCGCCGCCGGCAACAAAAAATTTTTCGTCTTTCAAAGACATGATATAGAAAAATTTAACATACTTACTTTCAGAAGTGAAACCCCCGTGGTAAGACGGGGGTTGGAAAGGGAAACTCTCAAGTAGTCAGCATTGAGGCAACATAACGGCCAATGGCAAGACAAGAAGTGAGTCCAGGAGATTCAATGCCGATTAAGTTGACTAAGTGAGGGGAGCAGCTGTCTAAGTGGATCCCGAAGTCATCCTCACCGACGGCGGGGTTGGTTTTGGAGCGAAGACCAGCGTAAGCCCAAGTTAGATCTCCCTCTTCAAGATCGGGCAGGAAACGCTGAGCGCCTTCTAAAAACTCTTGGGGGGGAGTTTTCTCAAAAGAGTTCCGAGATCGGTTCCCCGCCGGCTTAGCGTTTGGTCCGATTAGAAGGCGATTATTCGAAGCGGGTTTGGTTAGGTGGATACCCTTCACGGGATGGCCTGGTCTGAGAGCAGGATAGACTAAGGTGCGTTGAATGAGGTTGGCTTTCCCACCAGTCACTTCGTAATACTCACCCCGCCAAGGATAGTGACGATAGTGACAAAACCCAGCTTGATTGGCAAAGATATCAGCCGAGAGACCAGCGGCATTCACGACAATGGGGGCTGAAAAATCTCCTTCGGTGGTCTCGACTAGGTAGTTCCGTCCAACCTTAATGAGGGAGAAAACTTCAGTTTGGAATTGCAGACGGATGCCTTGAGAGCGGCACGTCGCCGCCAGTTTTTTCCCCAGAGCAGGCTGGTCAACGACCCAAACGTCTTCCAGGTAAATACCCAAAGAAGCTCGCACTTCCGGCTCAAGTTCTCGAATCCCACGAGAGGAGAGAACATGAAGATGGAGGTTTTGGCTATGGCTATTTCGCCAAAGCAACCAGAGGTGATGAACTTCGGCGGCGAGATGTCTGAAATCGCGACTTGAAGCAACGATCAACATGCCCGACTGGCGAATGGGAACCTGGTGGAGCTTACAGAAATCGACTAGCTCCCGGCTTCCCTCTCGAGCAAGTTTGGATTTTAAGAGCCCGGGTCTTTGATGAACCCCAGTGTGAATAACGCCGCTGTTGTAAAGGCTGGTTTCGCCAAACTCATGAGGGTTTTTCTCCAGAACAGCGACAGTTCTTTCAGGAAACCTTTGCTTGGCGGCGAGAGCTACGCCGAGACCGACAGCACCAGCGCCGATGATTAAGATATCTGTTCTCAGTTAGGACCTCCTTTAAGTTTAAAACCCAGTGTAAAATGACCGAAAATAGTATAGCTGGTTTAATGAAGGATAGTCAAATATGAGAGGCGAGGAAAAGACAAATTTAATCGACATTCGAGAAGGGATTACTGATGTGGAGAGCTTGATAGCCGCCGAGAAGTTCACGAATGCCATCATGAAGATTGACTGAGAGGTCAAAGCCAGTGTTTTTGATTTTAGTATAGGAGACCTCATAATTTCTTTGATCAGGATCAGTGCCAAAATCAGCGAAGTGAAGGTGGTAAGGAATAAATTCTTGAATTTTTTTGGCAATGTCTTCTTTGGTAAAATTCATTTCTTCGGAGCCGACATTATAAATTTCATTTTTCATTTTTCCGAAATTTTTAACGGCGTGGACAAAACTCCTGCCAACGTCAACGGAATGAATGAAGGTCCGTTTGAAGTGGGCTTCATAGACAATGTTAACTTTTTGTTTTAAAGCTCGATAAACAAAGTCGTTGATCATGAGATCTAATCGAGGACGAGGAGAAAGGCCAAAGCCGGTGGCGAAACGATAGATGATGTAGTTGGGTTTGGTTTTGATGGCAGATTCAGCTTGAAGTTTGGAGAGGCCGTAGTCGGAAACGGGATTAGTGGCTGTGGTTTCAGTACAAATACCATCTACTTTCCCATAGACACTACCAGTGGAACCGAAAATTATCTTCTGATTCTCGGACCTTAAATCATTAATAAGCTTAGTGGCATTAAGATTGACTTCATAGCAAAGTTCGGGATCTTTTTTACAGGCAGGCTCGCCGACGATACCAGCCAGGTGAATGATATAATCTACCCCGTCAAGAGCTTTCTTAACCACCTCTTTGTTTCTGACATCGCCTTTAATAAATTCGAATTTTTTATCGATGAAATTAGGGAAGAGAGTATGCTGGCGGTACATAAGATTGTCTAAAACTCTCACAGCATATCCATCTTTTAAGAGCATAGGGACTAAAATAGAGCCGATGTAGCCAGCACCGCCAGTAATTAAAATTTTTTGAGGTTGAGATTGGGGCATATTAACCTAAATGAGTGGAAAGAAATTCTCTTAGGTATTCGTCTGAGGTTTTGAGCGGATAGGGTGGGATAAGAGAGGCGAGTTTTAAGGTTGGCATTTCATAAATTTGACATTTTGCCTCTTTGGCAAAAGAAATGTTTTTCCCGAAATATTGACTAATACTTTGAAAATCAACGGTGCCGCGCCCACCGACGTTGAAAACCTCTTTTTTCACGGGGCGCCGCAAAAGCTCTTCGATCACCTCTGCGACTCCTTTGGTGGTAATCATTTGCAAGCGCGAATCTTCGGTAACGAAGAGGGGTTGGTTTTGGAGAATATCATGGACGGGACCCTTTTTCAAGTTTTGGCCGAGCATCATTGAGCATCGAAGGATAAGGAAGTCTTGGGTGTGATTACTAACGATTATTTCACTTAGATATTTATGAAGGCCGTAAGGGGAAAGGATTTTGGGATCGATGAAGATATCTTCTCGAGTGTGGTCGAGGTGGCTGTGGTTTGGATAGACATCACTCGAAGAGATATAGATATATTTGCCAAACTTAAAATCAAACAAACTTTTATAAACAGAAGTAGTTGAGGCTTCAAAATCTTCGAGGATATTTTGGTTAGCCCAAAAACGGCGGCTGTTGCCGTTGGCGTTCACTAAAACATCAAACTCCTGGCCTTGGAACTCACTGTAATTATCTTTGTCGATGGCGGTGGTTTGGTGATGCTCGCCTAAAAACTTAACAAGATCGCTACCCAACATACCGCGGCCACCTAAAATACCTATGGTGAGCTTTTTCATACAAATCTACGCATGAGGGAAAAGTTTTGAAAAGAAGTAATCGTCATGGTAACACCCCCCAACCGAAACCGGCATCCGCCAGTTTTTCGAAAATGGCAAAGTGGTCGCGCGAGTGAAACCCCTTGAACTGAGGCTGGATCTCAACAAACGCGCTAACTACTTTTTCCTTGATGGCCTGACTTCCTCCAGTAAGCACTTCATATTCGGTTCCTTCGACGTCAATTTTCAGAAAATCGATACTTGATATTCTCTGCTCACGAACAACGTCATCAAGACACCTGATTTGAACAATCATTTTTTTCTTAAAGCCAATTTTTTTGTCCAAGAAAGAACTGCCGTCCGGATTAGGGGAAACATAAAACGCGAGCTGGCCTTCGTGGTTATGAAGACCATGTGGAAATAGCCGGACGCGTCTAGCGTAAGGAGCCGTTCGTTTGACTAACTGAGCGAAAGAATCCGGGAATGGTTCAAAACAATATATTATAGCGTTCGGAAACGCGCTCAAAAAATGGAGCGCATACTCTCCGGTGGCTGCTCCAACATCGAAAACCGTGTGTATCTTACCGGCTCCACCCGCAAGTCGTTCTGCTTCCTCGATTGCTCGATAAATTCCGCTCTTGCCCAACAACCGATGTTTAATCGGACGAACCCAGTTCTTGATCCTTTTTACAAACTCGAGCCGATACAATGCACCAAGAATTTTTGACGAGATCATATTTCTATAGAATTTAGTTTTTCACTGCGGAGTCGTAATTCTTATCGAACCAATCTATAGTTTCCTTAATCCCGTCCTCGAGCGAGGTTCCTGGAAACCAATGAAGTTTTTCTTTCATTTTACGGGTACTGAGTGTTTTCTTTAGCGCACCATCTGGCTTTGAGGTATTAAACACAATCTCACCGTCGTAGCCGATGATTTTTTTAATAAGGCGCGCCAAATCAGCGATCGAAACACCTATGCCGCTTGCAATATTCAACGGTTCAATTTCGTTATAAAGCTCGCCAGCGCAAAGCGCGGCTTCGGCGCCATCTTCCACGTAAAGCCAATCACGAACCGGTTTGCCGGTTCCCCACACTTCAACGGATGGTAAATTATTTTTCTTGGCTTCGTAGAATTTTTTGATAAGACCAGCGAGGGCTTTCGATTGATCGGGGTTAAAATGCTCCCCGGGCCCGTACATATTCGCATAGATTAAATGGATGGAGTTGAAATTAAATTGCTTTTTTAAGGCTTTGCCGTAAACAACGCTCATTTTACGGGAAACGCCATAACTGAAGATAGAATCATGAACTTCACCACTCCAATAATCTTCTTCATTTAATTCATCTTTTTCGACATAGCCAGGGTAAGAGCAACCCGCAACGATATTGATAAATTTTTGAACGCCGGATGCCTGCGCCGCTTCCATTAAAAACAACCCCATCTTCATGTTATATAAGAAAAGTTCCGCTTCTTTCCCTTTATGAAAACCGATTCCTCCTTGAAACGCGGCACAGTTAATCACGACTTCTGGTTTAACTTTCTCCATGTACTCATAGCAGGTTTTTTCGATCGTGAAATCAATGCCTTGGTTGGTGCGAGGAATAAAAACTTCCGCGCCCGCATGCTTTAAACGTTCGACAATCCGCAAACCTAGAAATCCCCCTCCTCCAGGGACGGCAACTTTTTTCCCTTGGTAAAAACTAAGATGATCCATTGATTTTCTAGGACTTAGACTTGTTTTGAATATACCATTCAATGGTCTTGAGAAGTCCGGATTCAAAATTTGTTCGAGCTTTAAAACCAAACTCTTTTTCGGCGCGCGAGGTGTCAAGCATGCGCCGGGGTTGACCATCCGGTTTTGACGTGTCCCACCGAATCTCCCCTTTAAAATCCATCAGGCGACAAATTAACTCGAGAAGATTTTTAATTGAAATTTCCATGCCGGCGCCGAGATTAACTGGCTCCGGCTTATCGTATTTTTCACTAGCAAGAATGATCCCTTGTACAGCATCTTCGACGTAGAGAAATTCTCTGGTGGCCTTACCTGTCCCCCAGGCCTCGATGTAACTTCTACCTTTCTTCTTCGCATCATTAATTTTATTGATGAGGGCGGGGATAACATGGGAATTTTTCGGATCAAAATTATCCCGAGGACCATAGAGATTTACTGGCAGAAGATAGATAGCGTTAAAACCATATTCTTGTCGATAAGCTTGGGCTTGGACCAAAAGCATTTTTTTGGCCAACCCATAGGGGGCATTGGTTTCTTCGGGGTAGCCGTTCCATAAATCTTCTTCTTTAAAAGGCACTGGGGTAAATTTGGGGTAGGCGCAAATAGTACCAATAGCAACAAACTTCTCGACTTTGGCTAACCGAGCCGCTTCTATTAATTGAACACCCATCATTAAATTGTCGTAGAAGAAACTCCCAGGATGTTCTCGGTTAGCGCCAATACCACCCACAACTGCGGCTAGATGGATAATTAGATTTTGTCCTTTTACAACTTTTTCGCAATTTTCCTTCACCCGAAGATCAAAATCCTTAGCGCTGGGAGTAAAGATATCCTCCTTTTTTACTCCTTTTTTTAAGAGGCCATCTATAAAATGGGAACCAAGGAAGCCGTGACTGCCGGTGACAAGAATTTTTTTATTGAGCAAATCCATTGACGAGTAATTTTGATAAAATAACCATACTACAAAGATTTATGTATAACAAGAATTGAGAATGGAGTGAAGTTATTCAAAACCGGCTAATTTTAGCATGTCTTGAGCATATTTTAACCACTTTTTGTCGATGCGGGAAAACCACTGCAACTTCGAACTTTGGAGATCGGGTTGAATAGTTTGGCCAGGTGGAACCAAAACAAGAAAAACTGAGTTGATACTATGAGTAGGGACCCCGAAAGAACTACTACTGGAAAAAAATTCCCGGGTAGTGATGAATTTTGAAATTTTAAATTTCTTAAGACCAGTCTCTTCTTCGACTTTTCGAATGACCGCTCGCCTCAAAGTTTCACCCCTTAGAACTCGACCGCCGGGAATACACCACTTGCCGATTCCAGGTTTGTTTTTTCTTTTGCAAAGGAGGAATTTTTCCCCGCTGACTAAAACTACGTCCACGCAAGGAATGGGCATCACAGTCAAAATCTTACGATAGAACTGAGTGCTAATTTTAGCCTTTTTTACTTTCACGATATCCTAATCTCATCGGCTTTTTCCTTTAAGTTATGGCCCTCAAGGTCGTGCTTCAACATTTTTTTAACTAAATCTTTAAAACCGACTTTGGCCCGCCAACCCAGTTTTTCTTTGGCTTTCCGCGTGTCGGCAAATAGATTTTCGACTTCAGTGGGACGGTAGTATTTGGAATCGATCTCAACATAATCCTGCCAGTTCAAACCGGCTAATTTGAAAGCAGTTTCCACAAATTCTTTGACGCTGTGGCTTTCGCCCGTGCCAATCACATAATCTTCTGGGTTGGGCTGTTGAAGCATTAGCCACATGGCTTCAACATATTCAGGAGCATAACCCCAATCGCGTTTAGCGTCGAGGTTGCCGAGGTAAAGTTTTTGATCTAAACCAGCTAAGATTCTCGAAATGCCGCGAGTAATTTTTTTAGTGACGAAAGTTTCGCCGCGCCGTTCGGATTCATGGTTGAAAAGAATGCCATTGACCGCAAAAATATTGTGAGCTTCTCGATAGTTTCGGGTGGTGTGATAGGCAAAAACTTTGGCGCAAGCGTAGGGGCTGCGTGGATAAAATGGAGTGTTTTCGCTCTGGGGAGGCGGGGTAGCGCCGAACATTTCGCTGGAACTGGCTTGGTAAAATTTCACTTTCTTGCCAGTGTGTTCTTCATAGTCCTTGATAGCTTCAAGAAGCCTTAAGGTGCCAAGTCCGGCAATGTTCACTGTATATTCCGCAATATCGAAAGAGACCCGGACGTGGGACTGGGCACCAAGGTTATAAATCTCATCGGGTTGAACTTTGTAAATCAACCGACGAATAGTGTTGGCGTCAGCCAGATCTCCATAGTGGAGAAAGAGATGGTGCTCTTTTTCATGGGGGTCTTGGTAAATGTGGTCAATGCGGCCAGTGTTAAAACTTGAAGCTCTGCGGATGATACCGTGAACCTCGTAACCCTTAGAAAGAAGGAGTTCAGCCAAATAAGATCCGTCCTGGCCGGTAATGCCAGTAATAAGAGCTTTCTTCATACCAACTTTTTATCATGCTATTTCTTTTTAGTCAAGACTTTCGCCATAAAATCTTCCAGAGCTTTTTTGGTTCTTTCTTCATTGGGCCACTGGTTTAAAATTTGATCGGCGATACGTTTGACTTCGGAGACATTGCCCTCGACCCTATAAACATCAAAAAGTCCAAAAAGGACTTGGGGACGTTTAGGACCAAGTTCATAAGAAGAGAGATAGTATTTCTTAGCCGCAGCCAAGTAATTAACTTGTTGAGTTTTAAGAAAAGCTAGCTCATTTAAGGAACCAAGGAGATAAAGATTTTGGTTGAAGCTCATGCCGCGACCACTTTGAATAATAGGATCATAGTTTTGACTAAGATAATTCATAAGATCAGCAATGACCTCGGGTTTGACGTTGGGTTGACTCAAGATATTAGTAAATAAACTGCCGACCTGCCGGACTAACTCCTCTTGGCCAAACGGAGAGTGAAAATCGAGTGGAGCAGAAATCCGACTTTTTAGCTCATCGAGAGTGGTCGCTTCGTTTAGTGTTCGCATGGTCTCTATAAAAAGCTGGGCTTTACGCAGTGGCCGGTAAGACCCGTAATGAGCAACAAAAATGATGAAGCTGCTTAAAGCAACCGCGATGATTTTTTTAAGGTTTGGGTTCATAGGACTTTAAAAATTGGTACGAACTAAAAGCCAAGAAAAGGAAGAGGTTGAGGTAAATAGGGAGAACATCAAAGAGGGCGAGACCTTGGACTAAATAGCCGATCGAGAGAGCAAGCATCATACCCTTGACAACAGACTGGTGAGGGAGCGAAGTTGATTCAGGTGAATGGTCGGCTAACGCCGTTTTTCTTCGAGAAAAAATATGCCAGAAAAAAACGACAAAAATCCCTAAATAACTAAGGAGGCCAAAAATCCCAGTCTCAGTTAAGTAATCGAAGAAAACGCTATGAGCTCGATCGAACCAGGTTTCAGAATTCGTACCCGGGACGTAATGCCGAGGATCGAAATGGCGATCAAAGACGGTGCTGAAATTTTCGGGGCCCCAGCCCAAGAGAGGGCGTTCTTTAAAACCCTGCCAAGCAGAGTTCCAGGTCCAAAAACGAGTTTTAAAAGTTTGATCACCGGGACTAATATTTAAAAGTCGGTTGTTGGCAAGTTGGGCATAGAACGAGGAGCAAGTGGTTTTGGCGCAGAGGGGAGAGACATAGAAAGAAACCCAAACCAATAAACCAGCTAACAAAGCGGAGAGAGTTAATCCAGTAGCAAACCATTTTTTTGCTTTTCCGCGGCTGGTAAAAAAGAGATGGACAAAAAAATACAAAAGAGCGACTAAGAGGCCTAAAAAGGCGCCGCGGGTGCGACTAAAGTAAAAAAAGAGGAGGAAGAAAATAATGAGAAAACTGTGAGTAGCCCAAATAAACCATTTTTTCTTAGCGGGTGAAGTAAACCAAAGATAGGCGGCATAGAAAATAGCAAACAGAAGATAGGGAGCGACATAGGCCGGGTTACCGAGAGAACCTTGGAATCTAGCGTTGGTGTCGGTTAATTTTGCCCAGACACCGGGTAACGAAGACTCGCTGTAGGGAGTGATAAAACTGTGGAACAAACTTGAATTAAACGGGATGCCATAAAGAATCATTAAAGAGGCGGCGATCACCGAAAGCATAAAGATTTTTTTCCATTCTTTTTGATCCTGAAACACCAAAAGAAGCAGAACGAAAAAAAGATAATAATGAAGCATTTGGAAGCCGCCTTCCCCTCTTTCGTAGTTAGACCAAAAAGCGGAAGCGGGACTGTAGGCAAAAAGCGAAGCCAACAAGTAAAACAAGACAAATGCAGAAACAGCGACGAAAAGCGGCTGCCGATAAATTTTTTTAAATCGCTCTTGAAGAGATCCGGAGGGTGACCCGAAGGCCCACCAGAGCAATAAAAAGACGAGGGCAAGTTCAGTGCAAATCCTAAAAAAATAATATTTGCCCCCGATAAAAGGGAAGAAAGTGGAGGGTAGGACAACCACCACGCTAAAAACTGAGGCGTAAAGAAAAAATTTAGAGATTTTGAGTAACATAAAATCTTGCTACGGAATACGGATGTAGTACGAATATACGGATAATGCTCTCTTCCTTTTGTATATTCGTAAGCGATTAGTAATTTGGTAGCTACTTAGCATACCCGGTAGTGAAACTGCGACCATTGAAAAATCCGATGGGTTTAAATTTTGTCTTTGTCTAGAGGATGGCATGGAATAATTTCTAACTATTTCACTTGTTGAGACAAGTTTAAGTCGCAGTTCTACTACCGGGCGTATTCGACGGCTCGCATTTCTCTGATAACATTCACTTTAATCTCGCCTGGATATTTTAACTCAGATTGGATACGGTTGGCAATCTCCCGAGCCATTTCAAGAGCCCGGAAGTCGTCGATTTTTTCGGGCGTGACGAAAACCCGAAGTTCGCGGCCAGCTGAGATAGCGTAGGCGGTTTTGACGCCGGGAAAGTCGGTAGCAATCTTTTCGAGTTCGGAGAGGCGTTTGATGTAATTTTCCAGGCTGTCGCGTCTGGCGCCAGGACGAGCGCCTGAGAGGACATCCGCGGTAGTGACGAGATACGCCTCGGGGATAGCGTAGGGGTAGTCCTCGTGGTGAGACTGCATGGCTTGAATGACTAAGTCGGGGAGGTTGTATTTTTTTAAAATTTTGCGACCAAGTTCGACGTGAGTGCCTTCGACCTCATGGTCGATAGCTTTGCCGATGTCATGAAGGAGGGCGCCTTTTTTAGCGATCTCGACGTTCAGACCGAGTTCCCCGGCTAGCATACCCGCGATATGCGCCATTTCGATTGAGTGCAGAAGCACGTTTTGCCCATAACTGGTCCGGAAATGGAGACGACCAAGGAGTTGAATAATTTCTTTGGGTAAATCGTAGATGCCGACTTCCATGGTGGCGGCTTCCCCGATTTCCATAATTCTTTTTTGGATTTCTTGTTTAGCTTCTTCGACTTTCTCCTCGATTTTAGCCGGCTGGATGCGGCCGTCTTTAATGAGTTTTTCAAGAGCCAGCCTGGCAATTTCGCGACGCAGAGGATCGAAGGAAGAGATCACGACGCTGTCGGGAGTTTCATCAATCACAAACTCGACGCCGGTGGCTCTTTCTAAAGCTCGAATATTGCGGCCTTCGCGGCCGATAATTTTACCTTTGAGCTCTTCGTCGGTGAGATGGAAGGCGGTGGTAGTGAGTTCGGCCACTTGAGAGCGAGCGTAGCGTTCCAGACTAGTGGTGATGATCTCGGCGGATTTTTTTTCGATTTCTTCTTTTCTTTCTTTTTCTAGTTTTTGGATAGAGATAGCTAGATCTTTACTATAGGTTTCTTTAATTTCGGACTGGAGTGAACTCAAGGCTTGATCTCTCGTTAAACCGCTGATTTTTTCGAGTTGAACTTCGAGTTGTTCTTTGAGGCTAGAGAGTTCGAGTTCTTTCTTTTTAAACTCTTCTTTTTTACCTTTGAGGGCGGCTTCGTCGTCGCCAAGGGCAACGATTTTTTTGTCGAGCATCTCCTCCCGCTTGAGGAATCTTTCTTCTAGACTATCGAGTTTAGTTTTTTGTTCGCGCCCTTCGCGTCTGACTTCGGCCAAAAGATCGGCTGCTTTACCTTCGGCTTCGAGAATAATTTTTTTCGAGCGCTCTTCGGCGGTTTCGAGTTTAGTTTTGGCCTTTTCTTCAACCGAACCGGCCTTACGAACCGAGAGAAACTGGCGAAGCGAGTAACCGGCGCCCAAACCTAAAAGAACACCGACTGCGGTTATTAAATACGGACTCGTCATGGGAATTTTTTCCTAAATTCTTCATTTAATTTATTTTGGGTATTTGAATTTTTTAGGAAATAAAAATTTTGACTTTTAACAGTCGCCTTGAGACACCTTTATCCGCCAATCAACTTTTGGCTGTTGGGCTTAAACAATAAATTCGCTAAACGAATAGGAGAAACGGTTTCGGAAGTAAGGGTTCAAAGACGACATGATTTGTTTAAAGTTTAAAGCGAAAATGGGGTCTAGTCAAGGGTTGCTTCGCACCTTGTTCCCAGAACCGGTTGTTCTCGCTTTCCAACGAAGCGAGCCAACCTGCGCTCTCGGCGTCAAAAGTCGCTAAGAGCGACACCAAGCTTTTGGCGCCTCTGAGAGTCCCGTAACTGTCCGCGAGTGTAGCGAGCGGTTATCAGTTGGCGCGATCCCGTGTATCTCCGAAGCCAGGCAATATAACAAGAGCTTTCATCGCGAACAAACGGGACCAACGCCACTCTACCCTCAAGCTTCGCTTTTCGGAGATTGGCGGGACTTCTCGGGATAGACATTTCGCTCTGGAAGGATAGGGTAAGAAAACTCAACACCTTTTATGGAAACCGCAGACGAGGATAATTTAAATTGGGTTCGGGAAAAAGGAGGAAATGATTTAAAATAGAAGGCATGAATCCCGTTAGAAGCCGCGATCACTTTTAAACACATGAATACGCAACTTAATACATATTCACTAAAACAAACTAATTTGCAGATTCACTTAGATTGTGATCTGCTTCTAACGGGATGAAAAGGACGGTACTTTTGGTGATTTTAGACGGATGGGGATTGGGACAGAAAAACCAATCAAATCCAGTCCACGTAGCGGATCCTCAAAGTTTTAAGTGGCTTGAGGAAAATTTCCCAGTTACGAGTTTGCAGGCATCGGGCATTAGCGTGGGGCTCCCTTGGGGCGAAGTAGGCAACAGCGAGGTCGGCCACTTGACGATTGGGGCGGGTAAGGTGATCTACCAGTATTTCCCAAGAATCACGCTCACGATTAGAGATAGAACTTTTTTCCAAAACGAGGCTTTGGAGGGCGCGTTCAATCACGCGCGGAAGAATAATTCAGCCGTAAATTTAGTGGGGCTTTTGACGGAAGGGACAGTCCACGCGTCTCTAGATCATTTATTGGCGCTCATCGAGATGGGAGAAAAAGAAAAAGTGCCGGTCAAGTTGCACCTTTTCTCCGACGGCAAAGACGGCACACCGTATCGCCTGCAAGAAATTTTAAAGAAAATTCCTAAAGAAAAAATAGCGACACTAATGGGCCGTTATTACGGAATGGACCGAGAGAAAAACTGGAGTTTAACCGAGAGGGCGTATGAAGCCATGACGAGTAGGGATTGGCCGGTGACGGGAGACATCGATGGGGTCATTCAAGAAACTTACCAAAAGAATCTAAACGAGGAGTTTGTGCCGCCGATGGCGCTTCAAGAAAACGCTTACATCAGGGACGGCGAAGCTTTGATTTTTTTCAACTTCCGGGAAGACAGCATTCGACAGATAGCGGAGTCTTTTATATCAAAAGATTTTGATAAATTTAAGAGGGTGAATTTCCAAAATCTTTACGTGACGACTATGACGCAATACGAAGACAGCTTCAAAGTGCCGGTGGCTTTCCCTCAAGAGAAAGTTGAGGCGCCTTTAGGTAAAGTTTTGAGTGAAGCGGGGAAAACCCAGTTACGACTCGCGGAAAGCTATAAATACGCTCACGTGACTTACTTCTTTAACGCTTACGTTGAGCAACCTTTTAAAGATGAGTATCGGGTATTTCTGCCGTCAATCAAGACACCGCACCCTGATGATCATCCGGCAATGATGGCCGAGGCCATCACCGACCGCCTGATTCAGGCCCTCGAGACTCAGACTTTTGATTTTATTTTAGTGAATTACGCCAACCCGGACACCATCGCTCACACGGGAAACTTCCAGGCGGCGCTAGAGGCGGTAAAAACGATTGATGATCAAATCGGGAAATTGATTAAAGTGAGCTTGGGGACGGGGGCGGTGCTTATGATCACCTCGGATCACGGCAACATCGAAGAAATGGTGAACCCCCTAACGGGGGTGGCGGAGACCCAGCACGACCCGAATCCGGTGCCGTTTTATTTGGTGGCCACGGATTTTAGAAATAAAAGATTTATGAACTGGCAAAATTACAACGCAGAAACCATCGGCGTTTTATGCGATGTGGCGCCCACGATCTTAGAAATTATGGGTATCCCCCAACCCAAAGAAATGACGGGCCGGAGCTTGTTCCGAGATTTACTTTGATAGACGGCGGTGATTTAATAAAAGAGATGAAGGGGTTAGTAAAAACAGCAGCTATTATAGTGATAAACGCTTTGGTTTTTTGGGCGATGGGGCGTTATCTACCGGGCTTTACTTTAAGCGGAGATTTTAGGCAAGTGTTAGTGATCGCTTCGATTTTTACGGCGCTCAACTTTATTTTAAAACCGGTTATTAAACTGCTTTTCGGCCCGATTATTGTTTTAACTTTGGGTTTGGGGTTGGTGGTGGTCAATATGCTCGTGCTCTATATTCTTGACAGATTAGTAAATAGCCTTACTATTCAAGGAGTCTTGACGCTGCTTTACGCGTCGCTCATTGTGGGGGTAGTTAATTTCGGACTGCATTCAATTTTTAAAAAATAGATGATCCCAATCATTCAAATAGCGATAGCGGTGGCCATTATTGTGCTTATACTACTACAAGAAAGATCGGCGGGGCTTTCGGGTATTTTGGGCGGCGGGGATAGCGGCGGAGTGTATCAGACACGGCGGGGACTTGAAAAGGTAATTTTTAGAGGGACGATTGTGCTCGGGATAGTTTTTATCGCTCTCGCGATTTTTCAATTTCTAAAATAAGCGAGAGATTAAGATGCTTCCAGCCTCCAAAAATTTAAATTGGGGGGTGGCGAAGACAACAAAAAAAGTGAATAAATTTCGAAAAATTTTTTTGAGTCTTTCATTAAAAGAGCAGAGGGTGTTTTTGGCGGCGAGTTTGGTTTTAATTTTATCCTTAGTGATACTCGGAGCTAATCTTTTGGGAAAATCAACGGAGGCGCTACCGGTGGGTGGCGGGGAGTATACGGAAGGAATGGTGGGGCAGCCAACTTTTGTTAACCCAGTGACGGCGAAGACGGAAGTGGATAAAAGTTTGGTGGCATTAATTTTTAGCCGGGTGGACGAGGTGGCCACTCAAATCGATAATTTGAAAGATAAACCTTTAATCTGGAAGGTGAGGGTGAAAGAAGGATTGGTTTGGCCAGATCAAGAGAAATTAACGAGTGACGATATTGTTTTTACCGTTTCGAAAATTCAAGATGAAGACATGCACTCGCCGAGCGCTCCGGATTGGCAAGGAGTGCGGGTCGAGAGACTGAGCGAGTTGGAAGTGAACTTTACAATCGCGGCGCCAGATGCCTCTTTTTTAAATAATTTAAAAAATCTTTACATTTTGCCCAGCCATATTTTCAAGAGCATCCCCGCGCCTAACTGGCGAATCTCGGACTATAATTTAAGCCCTTTAGGAGGCGGTCCTTATAAATTTGTGACTTACGAAAAGCAAGCCAACGGTTTTATTAAAGAATATCACTTGAAGGCGAATCCGAATTATCCTGGCGAGACCCTGATTCAAACGATCAACTTAAAATTTTACGAAGAAAAAAATGGTTTGCTAAAAGATTTTAATCGAGGTGGGGTGGATGGGGTGGGTGGCTTAGTCGCGAAAGATCTAGAGGAGATAAAAAGGCCTTATGAAGCTTTATCTTTCCGACTACCTAACTACTACGCGATTTTTATGAACCAGAGCAAAAATGAAGCCCTGAAAGATGGAGGAGTCAGGAGAGCTCTGGAGATGCTGACGCCAAAAAATAACCTGGTCGACGAGATTTGGGGAGGACGAGGGAAGGTTCAAAACGGCCCGATTCCAGTCGACGCGCCTTATTTTTATACCGAAGAAAAAACGTCCGAAAAGACAGGAGTGCAGTTACTCGAGGCCGCGGGGTGGACGACGCCAGAGGCAACCAGTCAAACTCAAGGAACCGAAACCCCTGTGGGAGTGAGGCAAAAAACTATAAATAAAAAAACTTTCGGCCTCCAGTTTAATTTGACGGTGCCAGATATCCCGTTTCTGGTTCAAACGGCCAAAAAAATAAAAGAGGCTTGGGAGGGGGCAGGAATGGAGGTAAAGATGGTCACCTTGCCGATAGAAGAAATTGATGGAAGAGTGATCAAAAATAGAGATTACGAACTGTTGCTCTACGGCAATATTCTTAGCGCGGACTCGGATCTTTTCCCTTTTTGGCATTCATCGCAAAGGTTTTACCCGGGGTTAAATTTTTCTCTTTACAGCAATCCTCAAGTCGACAAAATGCTCGAAAAGGCAAGGCAGACACTCGAATACGGAGAGCGGCAACAAATTTTCGCCAAAATCCAGAACCTGATAAATTCAGATAACCCGGCGATATTTTTATATTCACCGGATTATATTTATGCAGTGAAAACAGATTTAAAGGGAGTCACCCCTAGTTTTATCGCCGAGCCGGCCGATCGGTTTAAATCAATCGGCAAGTGGTACTTGAAGACCGCGAGAGTATTTAAATAAGAGAAAACTGTCCCGCCCGAGGACACGACTTTGTGGTTTGATAAAGTTTGGTTTTTAAGATAACTGTGATAGGATGGGAGAAATTAAAATGACTAAAGAAGAGATCAAAAAATATAAAGGGGTGCTCGAGCAAGAAAAAGCGCGCTTAGAAAAGGAAGTGGCGGAACACGAAAAACTGGTGGACTTTGGAGTCGATATTGACGGGGCGGACGAGGAGGCGGACGAGGCGGAGGAGATGGGAAACCAAATGGCGATTAGCCACGATCTTAGAAAGAGGCTCACGGAAATCGAGGGAGCGTTCGACCGAATGAAGAATGGAACGTACGGGAAATGCGTCAGATGCGGAGGTGAGATTTCGAAGGAAGTTTTGGAGATTGTGCCGGAGTCGGAGTTGTGTGCTAAGTGTAAGAAAGCAGGTTAAAGGTTGTAGGTGTTAGGTTATAGATCAGATGCAAAAGAATTTAGCGAAAGTTTATTCGGCGGAACTCGAAGGAATCAACGCGCGGTTGATTGAGGTGGAGGTTGACTTAAATGTCGGCCTTCATGCTTTTAATATCGTAGGGCTCGCGGATAAGGCCCTGAACGAAGCGAAGGAGAGAGTGAACTCGGCTTTAAAAAACGCCGGGGTGAAGCCGCCGAATCGAGAGAATCGAAAAATTACGATTAATTTGGCGCCGGCGGATGTGAAAAAAACCGGGTCGCAGTACGATTTGGCGATTGCGCTCGGATACCTCCTTTCGACCGGACAGATTAAAAACTTTGAAGCGAAAGATAAAATTTTTTTGGGCGAGTTGGCGTTAGACGGCCGGCTCCGGCCGATCGCGGGAGCTTTAAATATGGCGCAGTTGGCGAAAGAGGAAGATTTTCAATATCTTTTTTTGCCCGAAGAGAACGCGAATGAAGCGGCGGTGGTTCACGGAGTAAAGGTGATCCCAATTGATAATCTTCAAGACGCGATAGATTTTTTGGAGGAGCGAAAAGAGATTTCGCCAGCG
Organism: Candidatus Liptonbacteria bacterium; assembly: GCA_016194445.1. Lineage (GTDB taxonomy): Bacteria > Patescibacteriota > Minisyncoccia > UBA6257 > 2-01-FULL-56-20 > VMFW01. Next base: position 81,697 of record JACQBP010000040.1, read on the forward strand.
GTTTTTAAGGTTCAACATACCAGATCAAGCGTGGTGCCAGATTTTTCCGAAATTAAGGGACAAGAGAACGCCAAGCGAGCGCTCACGATTGCCGCCGCGGGCGGGCACAATCTTCTGATGATCGGGCCGCCGGGGGTAGGAAAAAGTTTTTTGGCTCAAGCGACGGTGGGGATTTTGCCGGATTTAGGGCGAGAAGAAGCGATTGAGGTGACAAAAATTTACAGCGCCGCTGGACTAAATCCCGGAGGACTCATAATGTCTCGGCCTTTTCGAACACCGCACCAGACAGCATCATTAATCGCAGTGACGGGCGGAGGGACTTACCCCCGGCCAGGCGAGATTAGCTTAGCTCACCGAGGCGTGCTTTTTTTGGATGAAGTGCCGGAGTTTCAAAAAAATATTTTGGAGGCTCTGCGGCAACCGATGGAAGCGGGGGAGGTACACGTGGCCCGCGCTAAGGGCACGCTCGCGTTCCCGGCAAAATTTTCTTTGGTCGCCGCGATGAACCCTTGCCCTTGCGGTTTTTACGGCGACGAGGAAAAAGAGTGCCGATGCACGGCTTACGAAGTCATTCGCTACCAGAAGAAACTTTCCGGGCCTATGCTAGACCGGATTGATCTTCAAATCAAAGTGCCGCGCGTGAAAATCGCGGAGCTTAGAGAGCGGAAAAATCTGAAGCCGGCGAGTCCAGAAATTAAAGCTCAAGTAGAGAGAGCTCGCTCGATTCAGGCGGCGCGGTTTAAAAATTCTAAGATTAGAACTAACGCCGAGATGAGTTCAAAACAAACCGAGGATTTGGTTAATTTGGAACCAGCGGCGGAAGATTTCTTAAAAACTTTTGACAAGACGCGGCTCTCGCCCCGAGGCTACTATCGCCTTATTAAAGTGGCTCGCACGATTGCGGATTTAGAAGGAAAAGAAGGGGTTTCTGAAAATCATTTGGCGGAAGCGTTTAGTTATAGATTGAGGGAGGAGATGTAGTGGTTTTATGAGCTTTAAGAGTCATATAGCGCTATATGTGACTTGCGTGGAATATACTTGCCCTACTTGATATAATAAAGGTATTATCATTTACTAATGAAAAAGTTGATTAAATTTTTACAACCCAAAAAGATGGAGAAAAAGAGACTCCTCGTTTCGCCCATAGAGAGAGAAGAGTTGGAGAAGAAGGCGGTTGAAGGAGCAAAAAAAGCAGTAAAAGAATACCGCCGAGTTTTTGAGCGTCTAGCAGAATATGATAGAACCTAGCCATATTCACTATATTGATTTAGTGATGATGGAAAAAATGTGCCATCCAATCGCGGTGAATCTTTATGACTCAATGGCAGAACCTATGCCGAAATTCACCGATCACGAGGGAGCTTTGCTAGATTCAGCACTTAAAAATCCACAACAGAGTTACTATCCGACTTTTACAAGAAAAGCGGCAGTTCTTTACTACGGGTTAATAAAGAATCATCCATTTAAAAATGGAAATAAGAGAACGGCAACCGCTTCGTTGCTTGTTTTCTTGTTTATTAATAACTTTTGGTTGGGAGTGCCTGACAACGAATTTGAGAGGGACATTGATGACTATCTAGTGAATCTTGCTCAAAAAGTCGCCAGATCGGAGGGATCAAGCGGACGAGATAAATTTCTTGCAGAAATCGAAACTTGGTTATCAGAACATATTGTTGTTGCTAAAAAATAGCCATGATTCTAAAATTTTCGAATATGCCCCAGACGATTGCGGACATCGAAGGGAGTGCGGGGGGGTTCCGAAAATCATTTGGCGGAAGCGTTTAGTTATAGGTTAAGAGAGGAGGTGTAAAAATTTGTATTTTGCAAGAATGGTAGTATAATAGAGATATGAATGTGAGTAAGATTAAAATTTTTAGGAAACTACTTGGGGTAATTTCGATAATTTCTCTGGTTATTTTTCTTACTTCACTTTTGCCTTTGTTGTCGGTAGGAGGTTGTAACACTAATTCCGAACTTAAGGATCTAAATAATCCTAGTAATATAAATATATCAGTTACTCCGAATAAATGTATTGGTGGTTTTAAAGTAACGAACAACGGAGATGGTATAAGTTTAATTGCGATTAGAGGAAATATAGAAACTTTTGACGGTAAAAAACGCGGTTTTCTTTCAAATACTTTAGTGTGTGTGAGTTGGTTTGATAGGAGTAATTGGTCAGAAAAAATCGTTAGCCCAATAAATAGTACTGAAACATGTGAGCCTTTTATTTTGGAGGCTGGAAAAGCATACCAATTTTACAGAGTAACAGGACCCTGGGAATTAACAACAAATAGAGGAACTGTAACTGGAGTGTCAAAATCTTACAGTGCGCTTGGAAATTTTCACTTACTTTTCTTACTTAATTTATTCGTACTCATATTTTCCTATATTTTTTACACGATTCTTAAACGAAAAGCGAGAATGAAATCTTAGGGCTACTAATACATTCTGCCAAAACCCTAAAAACCCCGCATAACGCGGGGTTTTTAGGGTTTTCTCTGACTTAGAATTCCCTTTTTAGATGTAACCAGAATCGCTCTCGCCGATCAGACCAGGACTGAGAGGCATAGCTTCGGGAGTGGAATTAAGGATCGGCTCGAAGTTGGGTTCGAGACTAGGAGTTTGGTCGGGCATCACTTCAGGCTCGGTGTTTTTTAATTTCTTTTCTGGATGACGGAAAAAGATGAGCCAAAGAATAAAGAGGAGGGCTAGGAAAAACATGGAGAGAAGAGGGTGAGAGAGAATCCAGTCTCCGAGGTCGGTGAAAAAGTTGGTGAGGCCCGCAATCGTAACGGCGACAAGACTTTGATCACCAGCCGGGTTCTTAGTCTCGGCCGTAGAAGAGGGAGTGGAGGTGCTGGGTTCCGGAAGTTCAACGGGGGGTGGAGTTTCTTTTTGAGGAGGAGGTTCGATAGGAGCAGGGCTGGTTGTTGAGGGAAGGATTGGCGGCTTTACAACGATGATCGAGTAACTCGAAGTGACGACGTTCACGCCATCGGAAATTTCGATTGTGACCGGATACGGAGTAGAGGTGGCTTGATCAAGGGTTGGGACCCAGATCATCGCGCCGGTGAAATTCATAATGGCCATGCCAGCTGGTCCTTCAATGAGACGGAAGTTGAGTGGCTTGCCTTCGGGATCACGGGCTTGGACGGTATAGAGATAAAGCCAAGTGGCAGTCGTCGAGGTGGGCGGAGTGAAGTTGACAAACTCGGGCGGGAGATTGGGAGGGAGGCCGGAGGTGGAACTCGAGCTAGTGGAGTTCGGAGACCCTAAAATAAGACCGCCTCCGCCGCCAACGCCAAAGTTTCCGCCACCGCCTCCGCCGCCGTTATTGTTGTTCCCGTTGGCGGGCGGGGCTTTAGGTAAAACGGTCAAGAGATAGGTGGTGCTCGCTGAAGAGAGACCATCGGAAACTTGAACACTCACCAGATAGGGAGTGTCGGTGGCCTCGCTGGCCACGGGAGTCCAAGCGATGAGCCCAGTCGAAGAGTTAATACTCATATCACCGGGCGAGGCGAGCAGGGAGAAAACTAGAGAATCGTTTTCCGGATCAGTCGCGTCGACATCATAGGAATAGTTTTCGGTGGCGAAGGTACTCGTCGAGGGATTAAAATTCACGAAGGTCGGCGGATGATTCTCGGCCGAGATAACAACTCCACAAGTAGGAGAAGACCCATGCCGATGGACGTAGTTGATCAACGTGACCACGTCTAAAATATCCGAGACGCCGTCGTGGTTCAAATCAACTTCGCCTTGAGGAACATCGCCGCCGCCGAAAACATATAAGACGAGAGCGTCCACATCAGATTGATCGAGCGACCGGTCGCTGTTTAAATCACCGCAGACGCAAGCGGGCGGCAGGCCGCCTCGTTTAACATAACCGATTAAGGCGACCACATCCAAGACATCGGAGACGCCATCGCCATTCAAATCGGTCGACTTGACGTCGACAACCGTGCCACCCCGGAAAACGTAGTCAACTAAGAGGGTAATGTCAGTTTCGTCAATTTTTCCATCGTGATTAATGTCGCCGCAGGTAAAAACTAAAGCAGAAGATGGCGTGGGGCTGGGGTTAGGAGAGGAGGACGCCTCATCGCCATGGACAGAAGCGGGGAGGGCTATAAAAGCGAGAGAAAAAACAGTCAGTAAAAATCTTTTCATAATTTTCTAGAGTTTCAGACCTTTAAGAAAGGTACAGAATCGGAAAGGTACCGTCAGGTTTTCAGTTTTCAAAGAACAATGAATGTAATATGGAAGCTATAAAAGATAGTATCGGGATAGCCCCCGACTGTCAATCCAGCATCACAAGTGCGATGATTCTATGCTCAACATACGTCGCACTCATGGTGCTGGATCAACGAAATTGGTTTAAAGAAAGCGAAGAGTCTATACAAAAACTGGCTTTAACCTTAGAATGGGCAACATAAGCAGCGGGAAATTTAGCGATCAAGCTTAAAAATTGGGAAGAGTGGCACTTTTGGGGCGATGTGGAAGGATTTAGAAAAAAGTCGAGGGGTTTTTGAGGCCTTAAACAAAGATCAAAAAAAGGCCGTTTTTGCTCCGGAAAAACCTTTACTAATAGTAGCGGGGGCGGGGACGGGAAAGACGAAAACACTCACCAGCCGATTAATACACTTGATTTTAAAGGGGGTGCCGTCCAATAAGATTTGCGCGCTGACTTTTACTAATAAAGCCGCGAGGGAGATGGAGGAGAGGGTGGCAAACAACTTACAACGAACAACTGACGACGGCCAAAAGGCGGTGAGTCGTTCGTCGTCTGTCGTTAGTCAGAAGCCGTCGATTAGCACCTTTCACTCTTTGGGCGCGAGAATTTTACGCAAAGAAGCTAAGCGCCTTAAGCGAGGTTTTAATTTTGGGATTTTTGATGATGATGATTCTTTGAGGTTAGTGAAAAAGATCGCTAAAGATAAACTACCGAAAAAAACCGAAGCGAAGCCGGCGTTGATTTATGAAAAGATTTCAGCCATTAAAAACGGGATGATAGAGCTCGAGTCGCTCAAAAATTCAAAAGACATAAACGACGAGATGGCTTTTTATTTTTTTCCGATTTACGAAAAAGCTTTAGAAGAAAACAACGCTTTTGATTTTGACGACTTAATCCAGAAAGTAGTCGGGATTTTCAAAAACCATCCGGAGATACTGGGGAGATATCAAGATCAGTTCAGTTATGTTTTAGTGGATGAGTACCAAGATATTAATAACGTTCAATACGAACTGATTAAACTTTTAGCTAAAGACGGAAAGGGTTTGAGTGTGGTAGGAGACGATCAGCAGACGATTTACAGTTGGCGCGGATCGAACATCGGAATCTTTTTGAGCTTTGAAAAAGACTGGCCGGAGGCACAGGTAATGCTTTTGGATCAAAATTACCGATCCACTCAAAATATTATTCACACCGCGTCAGAACTAATAAAAAATAACCAGTTTCAGATCACTCATTTTGGATCGGAGAAAAAAGAAAAAAATCTTTGGACAAAAAATGAAGGCGGCGAGAAAGTAACCTTGCGAGAATTTTCGAACGAAGATGAGGAGGCGGGGTGGATCTCTAATGAGGTGTTAGGTGATAGGTTAAAGGTTAAAGGTGGAGAAAAGAAAGAATCAATTGGAATACTTTACCGGACGAACGCGCAATCGAGGGCGATCGAACAGGCGCTCATCGAGAGAGAGCTTCCTTACGTGATTTTTGGCGGCGTAAAGTTTTATGATCGGTTTGAAATCAAAGACATTCTGGCCGCTCTCCGATATTATTTTAATCCGAAAGACAGCTTAAGCCGAGAGAGATTGGAAAAAAATATTGGCAAGCGCCGATTCTTCGATTTTCAGGAAAGAATCATGAGCTTAGAAAATCTGGAGCCGGCGGAATTAGTGGGGGCTTTTTTGAAGACGACAGATTATTTTAAGATGCTCGAGAAAAGTTACACAAACTTCAACGAACGTAGGGAAAATATAGCGGAACTCACCGTTTTTGCCACACAATTTAAGGATTTAGGAGAGTTTTTGGAGAAAGTTTCGCTGGTTCAGGCGCATGATCTAGTGACAAGCAACAAGGGATACGAGACAAGTAAAGAGGGGGAAGTGGTGAGTTTGATGACGATTCATTTGGCGAAAGGATTGGAGTTTGATCGCGTTTTTCTGGCCGGAGCTTCCGAGGGGATACTCCCCCACCATCGCTCGATCGACACCCTAGAAAAGTTAGAAGAAGAGAGAAGACTAACTTACGTGGCGCTCACGCGAGCGAGAAAAAAAATTCATATTTCTTTTTACGATATTCCGTCGAGATTTTTAAGCGAACTGCCGATAGAAGTTTTGGATTACGCTGCTTTGGATGGGAAAAATTTTGAAGATGAGGAACGTTATATTACGTTGGACTAGGTTTTAGGTGATAGGTTTTAGGTTTTAGTGGCTACAGAATACGAATGACTTACAAATACACAAATAAAGAAAAAGATTTATAAGACAAAAATTGGGACAACATTTAATTTAGCTACGAAATACGAATTATTTACGAATATACTAAAAATTCATGCGACAGAAACTAGGGCAGCACTTTTTGAAAGATAAAAACGCGATTGGAAAAATCGTCGAGGCGTTGGAGCTTAAAGATCTCGACACAGTGATTGAAGTGGGGGCGGGACATGGAGAGCTCACTGAAAAATTAAAGATTAAAAATCAAAGATTAAAAATAGTAGCCATTGAAAAAGATCTTGAACTAGGTGATAGGTTAAAGGTTTTGGGTTTTAGTGAAGAAGGAGGGGATTTAAAAATTGTCATAGGGGACGTCTTGAAAGTTTTAGAACCTATAACCTACAACCTAAAACCTAAAACCTGGAAACTAGTCGGCAATATCCCCTACTACATTACCGGCTACCTGCTACGAATCATAAGTGAACTGGAAAATAAGCCGGAACTTACCGTTTTGACGATCCAAAAAGAGGTGGCGGAGAGAATGGTAGCGAGGCCGCCGCGGATGAACCGACTAGCGGCTTCGGTGCAATTCTGGGCAGAACCAGAGATTGTGGCCCGAGTGCCAAAAACCAGTTTTGCGCCGGCGCCGGAGGTGGAATCGGCTGTAATAAAGTTAAAAAATAAAAATGAAAAAATAAAAATTAAGGATGAAGATTACTATAAGACAGTAAAAGTCCTGTTTCAGCAGCCGAGGAAAACCATTTTAAACAATTTAGTCGCGGACCTACACGCTGATCCAACACGCGGATTTACGTCAAAGGAGGAGATTGGGGAGAAGCTAAAGTCAATTTCGGTTGACCCAAACTCAAGGCCGCAGGATTTGCGCGTGGAAGATATAATAAAATTGGCGGAGATACGATAGAAGTTAAAAAATAAAAGATAAAAGTGAAAAATGACAATGAAAAATTCAAAATTGGGATTAGAAAAAACCGGATAAAACACAATATAGAGATACATTTGAGATACGGCGGAGGTACGAAACTAGGTTTCAGGTGACCCCGATAAAAAATCAAAGATTTCTAATGGGGCAGGTAGGTTGTAGATTGCGAATTAGTACCGAGGCTGGGGCTACCCAGTACTACAACTTTGGCTGGTTGCTTTGGCAGCCTTAAAAGTTTACTCACCAAAGTTGTAGTGCTGGGGATATCTTGTCGGCAATTTGGGGATATAATAGAGGGGAATGGTTGACTTAAAGAAGCTAGTCACGAGTTTTTTGGTTTTAGCGATTGGAATAAGCTCGGCGGTTTTTGTTTTCTCAAATTTTTACTCGAAAAGCGGGGTGGCGCCGACGGTTCAAGTGGAAGAGAGCGGCGGGAAGAGCGCCGCTAACTTAAACGCTTTGTCGGGCAACGCTTTTGTGGAATCGGTGCCGAAGCAAGCTCCGACCGTCGAAGGGGATCAAAAACAAGCGGAAGTTGGTCAAAATTTTCCTCCAGTTAGCGACCCTTCAAATTTAACGGAAAATCTGGCCCAGAAACTCACCCAAGAGATGGGGGGGCTGGATCCGACGGATGGAGGTTTAATCTCGGATAAAGTCAACGCGATCTCGCCTAAAGTCTTGGACTACGCCGGTAAAATAGTAGACCTAGGCGCGATTCAAAAAGAATCAGATAAAATAGCGGGAGAGATTGAAGCCCAAAGCGGCAATTTTGAAATTTCAAAAAATTTTACACCGGCGGATGTAGAGAGCTACAAAGAAGTTTTGAGCTTGGCCATCGATGAAAACTTTAACCAGAGCGGGGTGATTGAATTACTAGGCAACGTTCCTTCGCCGCAAGCGATTAGTTCTTTGGAGTTGGTGCTTGACCAGTTTTTATTAAAAGGAAAATCAATGACGGTGCCGGAGGCAGTGGCCGATTTTCATCGAAGCTTACTTAAGCTCACGATTTATGAAAAAACAATGCTCGGCTTGGCTTATGAAAACACCGATCCTTTAAAAGCAAGTTTGGTTTTACAGTTGCAAAAGATAAAATACAACCAAGCCATTCAAGACGTAAGCAGGGAATCTCAAAAGGTTCAGTCCTTAGAAAAAACTTCTAACCAAGGCGGTCATAAATTACTGGGCGACTTACTAAGCTCATTGATTTTGCCCCAAAAAGCCTATGCCGTAATTCCAGTAATCGACCCGACGCATATAGCAATAAGTGTAGTAAATCTAGCGAAGACTATTGGGAACATCATAGCGAAGGTAGCGACGGAAGAGTTGAAACACAAGTTAGTGCATATGATGGTGGAACAGACGATCAACTGGATTCAGGGCGGAGGGAAACCTAAGTTTGTTCAAGACTTTAAGGGTTTCGTTTTGGGAGAAGCGGACAAAGCTTTTGGTAACGAAATTTATCAGCACTTGCCGGGTTTATGTTCGAGAATCCAGCCGTGGGTGGCTTTAACTTACTATCAGGCGCCGAAGCAAAGACAACTGGGGTTTACTAACCAGACAAGGTGTACGGTCAGCCAAGTAGTTGAAAATGTTACGGCTTTTTATGACAGTCTCCAGCAAGGAGGTTGGAAGAACTACTTAGAGGTCATCCGACCGCAGAATAACTACTTTGGAGCGGTGATCCAGCTGCATGATTTGGCGCTCACGCGGTCAGCCCAACAACAGCAAGCGACAGAATTAAAGGTGGGATCGGGGCAAGGGTTTTTGACGACAAAAGTTTGTAAAAAATGGTCTTCACTTAATCTCAACGATTTGATGGGGCCTCCATCAGGAGACCCAGAAGCGGACGCTAGGTCAATGGCCGAGGGAGCCGGTTTTGACTACGTCGGTCCAGTCCAGAGCGATAACAGTTTTGGGGTTTGCTATCCCGACGGTTGGCAAGATACGACACCAGGAAAGCAGGTGGGTGAGACCTTAGCTAAGGCCGCGGGGTTAAACGCGGACACGATAGTGAACGCGCAAGACGCAATCGCTTTGGTGAGCGTTTTCGTTGATTCTTTGATCAACAGAATATTCCAAACGGGGGCGGAGGGACTCCTTGGGGTGGTGGCGGGGGGGAGCGGAGTGGATATACAAAAGAGTTGCGACAGTTATTTACAAAACACGCCACCTGACAATGCTGGCTATAACGCTTGCATCGGACTGGCGAATGACATCGCGACGACTTATGAATCTGGGGCTTTGCCGATTAGCACCATCTTGCAATCAGCAACCGCCTATAAGGAGCAGTATAAAAAAATTATCGCAGCTGACAACAGCTACCTTAACGACGCCCCCTTGGCGATCGCTGTCATACAAAACGTGTTGAGTAGTTGTCCGAAACTTCAACCAAGTGATGTAGCCGAGTACCAGAAACGAGTGAAGGTGATTAATGATAATTCTGCGCCTGGTGGTTTGTTATTTACAGAAAAAGAATCGGCGAGCAGTTCGATTGGCCAGCTCAATGATTTTGAGACAAGAGCTAATGCGGCGGCGACATCGTTAGAAAAAGCTCAATTAGCTTATGAGTTCCAGGCTAGGTTTGATGCCACTTTTATTCAGCAACAAGTTGATACTGCCGAAGCAAGATATCAAGAGCTTAAAACGTGGTGGGCAGAAGCAGCTTATATTTGGAGCACGCGAAACAATCCCATCATTAATGTGTGCCTTTAGCCCGTCATAGAACAAAGAAGAGGTATGAGATTTATTAAAAACAAAATGGTTAAAGAAAAGGAGGGCCAGATCGGGGGTTGGAGTTTTTGGCGACTGAAGATTTCTCGCGGAGCTAAGCGAGGGATCTGGTTTTTGGCGCCGGTGGTTTTGCTCGGCTTGCTTGCACCCCAGATGGCGAGAGCGCAGGCAGGATTTTTATTGGATTTATCTTATAAATTTATTGGTGGAGCTTTCTTTGTGATTTCGTGGCTCATCGGAGTGATCGCGGGGATAGCGATCGCGGTCGAGGCCTGGGTGATTGAGGTGGTTTTAAATATGAACACCCAGATTATAAACTCCACGCCGGTGAAGTTTGGCTTCCCCATCGCGCTTTCGATCACGAATTTAGGGTTTGTGGCGGCGATTATCGTGATCGCGATCGCCACCATTTTGCGCCTGCAGAGCTACGGCATCAAGCAAATTTTATGGAAACTGATTGTGGCGGCGCTCTTGGTAAACTTCAGTTTGGTTTTTGCGGGAGCGATTTTAAACTTTGCGGATCAGCTCACCCTTTACTTCTTAAACCAGGTGAATCCGGCGTCGCAAGGCGCTTCGGGGGGAGCTTTTAGCAACTTTGCTTCGGGGGTTGCTGGCGCTTTCAACCCCCAACGGAATATTCTTCTTAACAAAGGCTCGGCGACGCCGGACAGTCGAGATGTGGAAAACCTGGCTGGTTCGGGATCGCCAATTGGAGCCGAGATCGGCAAGCTTATTTTGCCGATTGTCTCGAGCGTTTTTGTGCTTTTGATGATGCTCGCGGCGGTGATTACGCTCGGCGCGTTTATCGTTATGCTCGTCATTCGGTACGTGACGATTGGCATCCTTTTGATTTTGATGCCGTTTGTGTGGTTACTGTGGATTTTTCCGAACTTGAAGTCTCACTGGAGTCAGTGGTGGAGCTCGTTTTTGAAGCAGGTGTTTTTCGCGCCTTTGGTGGTTTTCTTTCTATATCTCGCGCTCCTCACGAGCACGGCGATCACCAACAACTCGGATGGGAGTTTGAACTTATCGACTTACGCCAATCCAACCAATCCGACTTGGGGAGGAATATCCTCATTTTTCACTAGCCTTTTCTCGCCGATTATATCGAACGCCATGCAACAGGTGGTGATTTTGGGGATTATGCTTGGGGGACTCGTAGCGGCCGACAAGCTCGGCATCGCGGGAGCGGCGGCGGGGATGACGGCGTTTCAAAAATCGGGGAATTGGGTGAAGGAGAAGAGTGGGAGAGCCGCCGGAAGGACGGCGGCTTGGGCGGCAAGGAAAGCGGGGGCTCAAAGACTGGCGGAGAGGACGACGCAAAAAGTGGCGGGCTACACGCCCACAAATGTCTTTGGCAAGGCGGGCAAGTGGGTAGCTGGCTTTGGAGCGAGAGGAGTGACGGGACTGGCGACTAAAGCGGGAGAGGATCAGGTGAAGCAATACGCCGAGCAGGTATCCAAGAAATCAGTGGGAGAGCTTCGGGCGCGGGTGATTAGCGCGCTCGGAGCCGAGAAAATCGCAATTATCAATGAGCTTACTAAAAGAAAGGAGCTGGGCGGGGTAAATATACACAGTGTTTTAAATGACAGCACAAAATCACAATTCCTCCAGGCCGGTCAGAAAGAAGCATTTGAAAAGGTAGAGAAAGCTTTTATGACTAATGTCGAGATGGCAGAGTTACTACGGAAAGGGGCAGATAAGGATACGATAGCCGAAACTGCAAAAGAATTTTATAAAACATTCAGCAAGAAAGACGCGGCAACCATGCATGCGGATGATATGTACAGTGAGAAAGATAAGTTTGGTTTAGATGCAACCACTAAAAAGAGATTGGGAGACGTCGCGGCTCGCGCAATGGCAATGTCAGCTCCAATGGTTACTCCAAACGTTATGTCGGGGATGAAGTCACAAAACTTGGAAAGGTTCGGTACTAGTTACCAAGGCGCGCTAACGGAAGAAACCGGGAAGGTTGATTTTAGGTTAGATACTTTGCGTAGAACGCCGCCGGTGGGAATGGATCCAGTTGAAGTGAAAAATGAAATTTCGAAGTTAGAAAAGATTCAAGATTCGCTAAAGAAAACCGCGGCTAACTTCGAAAGTTCGCTGGCGAAAAATGCCACTGGCTTGGGTGGAGGGAGTGGAGCGGCTGGCGGTGGGAGCAGCGGGGGGGGTGGAGGAACGACATAAAATTATAGAGACACGATGGAGATACAATGGAGACACAATCGATACACCCAAAATTAAAAAATAAAAGATCAAAGTGAAAAATGACAGTGAAAAAATTAAAATATTTAAGAAAGGGGAAACACTTTAGATGTTAACCGTTCCACAACAACAAGCGCTTCAAAGATGGGATACCTTGCCGGAGGAGATTCGGGAGGCTTTGGTTTCGGAACAGAGCGTGGCGGTTTTGGAGAAAATTGCAAAGGACGAACACATCCCGGAAGAAAAAATTACCACCATTTCGAGAGTGGCGGGGTACGTGCTGATGGGTTTCTTGCACATTGAAGATACGGCTCAAGAACTCAAAGAAGCGCTCGGCATTGACCCGAGGATTGCCGAGAGTATCGCTAAAACTTTAAACAGCAAAATTTTCTCGGCTTTCAAAAATCAGATTGAAAAACTTTATCAGCCAGTTGGCAAAGAAGAGATGGGGAGCTTGGCGTCACAGGAGATGGCATTTCAAAAAGCGAAAGAGAGGCCTTTGCCACCAAAACCGATGGAATCGATCGGGGCGCCGACGATGCCGACTCCCCCGGGCGGAGGCCAACCGCGGCCGAAGATGATCAG
>JACQBP010000043.1 GCA_016194445.1 Candidatus Liptonbacteria bacterium
CGTTTCCCCACGCAATCGGAGCGTACGGAGAGGTTTAAAGCCACCACGCGCTCCGCGCGTGCGATTAGTCGTCAAAATCCTGCGGATTTTGTCCGAAATCTATTCGAACTTCGTCCAATACACACCGCCAAAGTTGAAAATCGGAATTGGCAGCCGAAATGGGGTCGCGCCGCAGGCGCGACACAAACGCATTCCCGCCAAAAATTCCCGAATCCAAAAGGTTTTTCCACGCTCCGCGTGGCTCTCTCGTTTGCCAATACAATTTTATGAACAATCAAACCAAAACATTTTTCATATATACTCGCAAGTCTACGGACGACAAAGACAGACAAGTCCGCAGTATTTCTGACCAGTTAGCGGAACTGAAAGAATTGGCGTTGAAAGAACAACTGGAAGTGGTGGATGTCTTTGTCGAAAAGCAGACCGCCAAAATACCAGGTCGCCCTGTGTTTAACGAAATGATGCTCCGAATGGAAGCGGGCGAAGCGTCTGGTATTTTGGCGTGGCATCCCGATAGACTTGCTCGCAACTCGGTAGATGGAGGGAAAATCATCTACCTCGTTGATACTGGTGTAATTTCAGAAATGAAATTCCCAACTTATTGGTTTGATCCGACACCGCAAGGCAAATTCATGCTCTCAATCGCTTTTTCGCAATCCAAGTATTATGTGGACAATCTGAGCGAGAATATCAAGCGCGGACATAGAAACAAAGTGAAGGAAGGAATATGGCCTCAAATGTCGCCACTTGGTTATGTGAACAAAAACAAACGTATTGTGCCAGATGAAAAGATTGCACCACTTATCAAAAAGACATTTGAGGCATATGCAACTGGCAACTTCACTTTGCGAGAAGTCCGCGACAAGTTTAACACGCTTGGATTGAAGCGAAAAAGCGGAAAGGAACTTACGGTGTCGAATTATCAAAAACTTCTCAAAAATCCTATCTATACAGGATTGATGAGGTATAACGGGGAGATTTTTGAGGGTAAGCACGAACCGATTATTTCAAAGAAACTTTTTGATTCCGTTCAGGAAGTGATGATGAGAAAGAGCAAACCGAAAGGAAAAGGACTTAAACCATTTTTGTACAGGGGATTTTTCCGTTGTGGCGAATGTGGTTGTTTCATCACTACCGAAACACAAAAAGGACATAACTATTTGCGATGCACCAAACGGAAAAATCCTTGCTCACAAAAATATACTCGCGAGGAAATCATCACTTCCGAAATTCAAAAGGAAATCAAAAAAGTTTCTTTGCCAGACGATTGGGCTTCTTGGATGTTTGTGGAAAATAGAAAAGATATGTTAAGTGAAGCCCAATCGTCTACGCTTTTTGCAGACAACACAAAAGCCGATATTTCTATTTTGGATGCCAAAATTGAGAAGCTGATGAATGCCTATTTAGAGAGCGCTTTGTCGCTAGAGGAATATCGAGATGCTAAAAGTGCGTTGGTTGTTTCAAAACAGCTTCTCAAAGATAAATTATCGGCTTTTGAGCAAAAAGCGAATAATCGGTTCGAACTTACCGAAAAGTTTTTGAAATACAATATGGAATTGGCAAACGAGAGTACAAATGAAGAAAAACTTCATTTGTACAAAAAAGTCGGTTCGAACTTTCAAATTAAGGATCGAACCGTACTTTTTGAGCCACGCGGAGCGTGGAAAAACCTTTTGGATTCGGGAATTTTTGGCGGGAATGCGTTTGTGTCGCGCCTGCGGCGCAACCCCATTTCGGCTTCCAATTCCGATTTTCAATTTTGGCGGAGAGGGAGGGATTCGAACCCCCGGTGAGTTTCCCCACAACGGTTTTCAAGACCGCCGCCTTAAGCCACTCGGCCACCTCTCCCTCATACCTGGTTCACGATTTGTTTTGCAGTAAAGGTCTGTTGGTTTGGAATTCTTTTGACAAACTGGCCTGAACGGAGAGGCAGGGATTTGAACCCTGGATAAGGATTTTGTCCCTATGACGGTTTAGCAAACCGTTGCCTTCAGCCGGACTCGGCCACCTCTCCCTTCACGCCAGTTTGTCGCTTGCTTGAATCTTTTTTAATCTTCCAGAGCCGCTGTCTAAAGATATCAGGCTTTGGATATTTTTTCCAGCCCCCTCATATACGGCCGGAGCGCTTCGGGGACAACCACCGTCCCATCGGCCTCCTGGTAATTCTCAAGGATCGCCACCAGGGTCCTCCCCACCGCCAGCCCCGAACCGTTTAAGGTATGGAGGTATGCCGGCTTCCCCTTTTCCGCGGTCCTGTATTTGATATCGGCTCTTCTCGCCTGAAAAGATTCAAAATTGCTGCACGAAGAGATTTCCCGGTATTTTTTTTGGCCGGGAAGCCAGACTTCGATATCATACGTTTTTGCCGATGAAAAACCAAGATCGCCGGTCGATAATGCCATGACCCGATAAGGCAATCTTAATCTTTTTAAGACCTCTTCGGCATTTTCAAGGAGCCGGTCAAGCTCCCTGTACGAAGCGTCCGGATGGACAAACTTAACCAGTTCCACCTTATTAAACTGATGCTGGCGGATCAATCCTCTGGTGTCTTTTCCATAAGACCCGGCCTCCCGCCTGAAGCAGGGGGAATAAGCAACATAGCAGATCGGGAGTTTCTTTTCATCAAGGATTTCACTCTGATGGATGTTTGTTACCGGAACTTCTGCCGTCGGAATTAAATATAATCCTTTGTCTTCGAGGCTGAATAAATCTTCTTTAAACTTGGGGAGCTGTCCCGTGCCGGTCAGGCTTTTTTCATTGGCCATAAACGGCGTGAG
>JACQBP010000045.1 GCA_016194445.1 Candidatus Liptonbacteria bacterium
AAAAAGTTTATCGAGCTCGCCGATCTGGTCACGGAAATGAAAGAAATAAAACACCCCTACATGAAAGGCATCAAAGCCAAAAAAGGTTTAGAATACTGAAAACAATTATTCTAATTTCTAAATAACCTAATTATTCTAAAAATATGGCTAAGCTTTTTCAAAAACTCGGCGGGCTAAAATATCTCATCGCCCTGGCAGCCGGTATCAGCCTGCGCTTCATTCCTTTTCGCGCTCCCAATATTGAACCGGTGATGGCCACCACCATGCCCTTGGCCAAAAAATACGGGCGCTTGAGCGGTTTCCTATTTGCGTTCTTGAGCATGGTCCTCTACGACCTCATCGACGGCAAAGTCGGCGCCTGGACTTGGGTGACCGCCGTCGTTTATGGCGCAATCGGCATCGCCGCGGCCTATTACTTCAAAAACAAATCCAACCGCCCGCTCAATTATCTAAAATTTTCCATCGTGAGCACCCTCGCCTTCGATGCTTTAACTGGTCTCACGATCGGCCCGCTTTTCTTCCATCAAGCCTTTACCGTCGCGCTCGTCGGCCAAATCCCCTTCACTTTAATCCACTTAGCCGGCAATTCCGTCCTAGCGCTAGCCGTAAGCCCACTTATCTATCGCTGGCTCGTTTTAAACCCCAAACTTGAAACTCAAAACTCTAAAAACTATTTAGCCGTAGATCAACTCTAAAATATTAGCAAAATAAAGCCCGCGATATGTCTTGCGGGCTTTATTTTGATTTCTCTATGAGGCCGGAGGTGGATCAGAAACTGGCGGTGGAGTTGGGTCTGTCGGCGGCGGAGTCGGATCGGCTGGGGGCGGAGTGGTATCGGATGGAGGTGGAGTCGGCTCGGTTGAAGTTGGAGTAGGATCAACCACAGGCATAGTCGAAGTCGAATCCGGAACAGTAGAAGTAGAATCCACCGGAGTCTCATTGGTCGTTGAAGTTGAAGTAGAGCTTTCGGTCTGATCTGGAACCGCTTCACTTCCTGCGCCGGCTTCTCCCTCTAAACCGGTATCACCCTCCGGCGAAACCGCATCCAGAATACTCGCCCCTAAATTAGCCGGCTCGGAAGGAGGCGGCTCGCTCTCGCAAGTCGGCGCTGGAGCTTGACCCCCTAGATAATCAGATAAAGCTATCTGGTCAAAGACATCCGAAACGCCATCACCGTTCAAGTCAGTTTTCACTCCCGTCGGGATCGAGCCCCCGCTGAAGAGATAGTTTATCAAAACCGTCACGTCTGGCATATTTATCACCCCGTCAGCATTGATGTCGCCGCAGAGCAAGAAAAACTGATCGCAGGTTGAAACCGTTTCCGAAGTATTAATCTCTTCAATTAAGTTATGATAATAGGCCAGCGTGTCGCTTACTTGCGGATCAGCGAGCAATGCCGCATCCGCTTGGGCCGCCAACTGTGAAAGAGTGGTGCTATCTCCGCCTCCCACAATCGCTTCTCCGGAACCGAAATAAGCGATATCAAATTTCAAAGCCAAAAGCTGTTTTTTAAGCTTATTGGCTAAAACATTATTCGGCAGATTAAAAACCGCGTCCGCTTCCGCGTTATTTGCCACCGTTGTATCCCCTACTGTTTGCGGGAAAATTCTTTGGCTAGGATGATTCTTCCAGTATCCCATTGAGCGGATTTCATAAGTTAAGCAGGGCTTTCTCTCGATCGTGGCCGTCACATTCACAATATGCGCCTCAAAAGCCGCAAGCGGCACCACGAGCGTAATTAAAACGAAAAACAAACCAATTCTCGAAATTAAAAGCAGTTTAAAAATATAACCTAAAGTTAATTTAAATTCCCCGATAGCGTTAAAAATTTTCTCCCCAAAATTTTGCTTCTGTCCTAAGCGAAGCCGAAGGGCTTGCCCTAAAATCGCCGTCTCCGTTAAAACCCCCTTCTTTATTCGATAATCCTTTTTACACCTATTTCATTTGGAGGTATGTTATACTTTAGCCATATAAGGTGTCAGTAGGGAAACTAGGGTAAAAATCTTCAATTCCTGTGGATAAGTTTTGGATAAGTCAAA
This sequence comes from Candidatus Liptonbacteria bacterium, assembly GCA_016194445.1. GTDB lineage: Bacteria > Patescibacteriota > Minisyncoccia > UBA6257 > 2-01-FULL-56-20 > VMFW01. The sequence continues at coordinate 2,040 of JACQBP010000045.1, forward strand.
AAGGCCGAAAAAAATCCGGGCATGGACGCTAAATCGGGGAAACTGCCTGAAAAATCAAGCAAAGATTTAGCGTCCGTGCCCGGATTCTTGAAAAGTCTCAGCTATTCTATTGTCGCTAGACTCTAAAACAATTATCCTTAAATTGTCAATGGTTTCCAAAAATTCATCTAGCACCTAATGGACCGTCAAAATCTACAAGTTTATTTTTTCCTAGGACTTATCTTCGTCGCCCTCGTTATTGTTTTCTTTATGTTCCTGCCCTTCCTAGGATCAGTCGTCCTCGCTACTACCTTTGCTGTTCTCTTCGAACCCGTCTACGAAAAAATTTTAAAACTATCTCGAAACCAAAGAAGTGTCGCCTCCCTCGCCACCATTCTTACCATTCTCATTATTGTTTTTGTTCCCTTAACTCTGATTGGTATTAAAGTCTTTGGCGAAGCTCAAGATCTTTATCTTAGAATCACCCAACCCAACACCGCTATTAACCCGGTCACCAAAATCGAAAACACCTTAGAACATAACCTCAAAATTTTCTTTCCCAAGTTGTCTGTTTCTCTTAATCTTAATGATAGTATCAAGAGCTTTTTCAAGTGGTTCACCCAAAATTTAGGACCCATCTTCTCCGGTTTAGCCAACATTTTAACAAGCTTCCTGCTTAGTCTTTTGGCTATTTACTACATTTTTAAGGACGGCGCGCGGCTCAAAAAAGCCGTCTTCAGAGTTAGTCCTCTGCCGGAAAAATACAATGTCGAAATACTAGAGAAGGTTAAATCCTCTATCAGTTCAGTTATTAAAGGCAATCTTATCGTCGCGATGAGCCAAGGTATCGTGGCCGGCATCGGCTTTACCATCTTTGGCGTGCCCAACGCCGCCCTCTGGGGTTTTGTTACAGTCGTTGCCGCCCTCGTTCCAATCGTCGGCACCTCTCTTGTCCTTGCCCCAGTTATTATTTACCTCTTTCTTTTTGACACCCTGTTCTCCGCGATTGGTCTTCTCGCCTGGAGCATGCTCGCGGTCGGTTTAATCGACAACCTCCTCGGACCAAAGCTTATTCAAAAAAAGATCCAAGTTCACAATTTCCTGATCCTCTTAAGTGTTTTGGGCGGTATCAGTCTTTTTGGACCGATCGGCTTTCTTTTAGGTCCGTTCTTGCTAGCTTTCCTCTCTGCCCTGCTTCAAATCTACCCCTCCCTCATTCTCCGAAAAAAAGAAGTGGTCGAAATGATCGAGTAGCCTTAAAACTACTAACCTTTAAGTGATAGTGGCTACTATACTCGAGTCTTATTGAACTCTTTCTACGTACTCGCCAGTTTCTGTATTCACCTTCACAACATCCCCTTCGTCCACAAAAAGCGGCACTGAAATTTTGGCTCCCGTTTCAAGCGTTACCACCTTCGTTCCCCCTTGCGCCGTGTTGCCTCTAATCGCCGGCGGGGCTTCGGTAACTTTCAGTTCCATTTTAACTGGTAACGTCACCCCAATTACTTTTTCATTGAAAACTAGAGTCGTCACTTGCGTACTCTGCTTCAAAAACTGTCCCGCCTCGCCCACTAATTCTTCCTTCAAAGAAAATCTATTTCCCGGTTTTCCGATCTCGTGAAACCAACACTCGCCTTTGGCTTTATAAATAAAGTTAGCTTCCTTTTTCTCCATGTCGGCCTCGTCGAAGTTATCGCTCGGCTGAAAATTTCGATCGAAAACCTTGCCAGTCATCAAGTTTCGAATCTTAGTCTGCACCACCGCCTTCCTCTGTTGCATGCGCAAAAAATGCGCCTCCAAAACCTCGTACGGCTCGCCGTTCATCACAAAAAACACTCCTTTTCTTAAATCAGTGTAAGATAAAGACATAAGGGCACACTTATCCCGAGCGAGTCCCGCTAAGCGGGACGACGAGGGGGATACAATTGATTTGATACTGATTTTAGCAGAAAATCAATAGAAATCAACTCATAGTAAACAAAATCGGCGGGGAACATTTCTGCTCCACCGCCGAATGTCGCTAAGGGATTTCTTTTAGCGCTCCCCGCTCTTGGGGCATGGCCGGCATCATCCCTGATTGGCCTGGCGCGACGTTTGGACGCCAATCTCGCCTTTCCGTGAAACCAAATTATAAACCTCAAAACCAAACTGTCAACAAACTAAAAACCCCCGTTTTAATGCGGGGGTTTTAGCTATTTAAGTTTCTTATATTTTAGAAACTCCCTGAATCGCCTTCCATGGGTTTCCTTTGTCTTGAACCGCCCTCCGGCTCTTCAATTTTCAAATTAACCCGGGCGTTGTTTTTGATCCCCACGATGCGGAGCAATGAACGGATCGCCTTCGCGGTCGCGCCTTGGCGTCCAACCACCTGTCCCATATCTAATGCGTTTACCCGAAGCGAAAGTAGCACTCCCATTTCATCCACTTTGCGAACCACCTTCACGTCATCGGGATGATCAACTAAGGACTTTACTAAGAATTCCAGGAAATCCTGATCAGCAGTATTAGTCATTATTTTCAATTCTGATTTTCATTTCGACCTTTTCATCAAGACGTAAGTCTTCGCAGTTTAAAAGCTGACTTTCGAAATCATGTTTCTTTTCTGCCTAAGCGCCCACCGCCGCGCTCGCCGCCGGAGCCGTCTTATCGCTACTCTCTTTCTTGCTCATTTTAACCGCCGCTTTTTTCCCCGTTATCACGCCTCCCTGAATCAATAGGTTGTGGACGGTAACGGTGGGCTGCGCCCCGACCCCTAACCAATGTTTCACTCTTTCCTTTTTAACGCTCACTGCCTTAGTAAAAGAGTTGTAAGAACCCAAATCCTCAACTGGCGGGCCTCCCAATTTTGACCGCTTCAAAGCCACAACTAGCCGGTAGCTCGGTTGATGTTTCTTCCCGATCCTCTGTAATTTTATGGCTAACATAAAAAGTAGGTCAATAATAAAACCTTTCCGTTATAAAATCAAGGTATGATTGAAAACCTAAGTAATTGAGTGCTGTACGCGCTCGGAGGCGGTGGTGTAGGCATCTGCTGTGGCATTTGCGGTGGAGCTTATGGTGGTGTGAGCATAGGTGGCGGCATTAAGCCAGCGGAATTATTTCTATTTAAAATTTCTTGCACCTTCTTAGCCACGTCCCCTAATTCTTCCGTTTTCTCAATAAAATCTTCCATCCCTAATTCTTTGCTGATGTTTTTATGATCCCCCGTCAAAGCCGGCCATGGATCTTTAAGATTGGTCAGAAAGGCAACTTTCAAATTTTTGGTTTCTGGGTTTTGTTTGATATTTAAAGCAATGTCCGTCCCCGTCGGTCCCGGTGGCATAAAAATATCCATCAAAATTAAATCGGGCATCAACTCTTTTGATTTTTGCACGGCTTCCGCCTCATTTTTAGCCGCCTCCGTGTCAAATCCGGCCGCTCGAAGCTTAGCCGTGAAAATCTCTCGAAAATTTTCCTCGTCATCCACTATTAAAATAAGCGGCTTTTGCCTCATAACTGAAATTAAAAAAAACTTTTAACCTTACTAGCAATCTTATCCAAATCATCCGTTTTCCTAAGATAATCATTCGCCCCGATCTCTTTCGAAAAATGCACATCCGCCTCTCGCATTTCCATCCTCGGATCGCCAAAATTAGTCAAAAAAACCACTTTGATATCTTTCGTCTTCGGATCATTCTTGAGTTTCATCACTGCCCCCGCTCCATTTAAAACCGGCATCTCCATATCCATGAGTATCAAATCCGGCTTTAACTCCCGAGCGCTCTTGTAACCTTCCTCGCCATCCTTCGCTGTCTTGACCTGAAAACCGGCTTCCGTCAACTTAGCCGAGAATATCTCTCGAAAGTTTTCTTCGTCGTCAACAATCAAAACCAAAGGTGGATTATTCATATCTTTTATGATAATATTTTACCCGAAATTACACAAATTCGCTATCCCCATTCTTAACTCCTGTATTTAGTCCACCTAAAATCTAAAACCTATAACCTATAACCTACAACCTAATTCATAATGACCAATAAAATTATACTAGAAATCAGAGCCGGTGCTGGCGGCGACGAAGCCTCAATTTTTGCGGGCGACCTGGCCCGAATGTACCAGCGTTATGCCGGAAAACGCGGTTGGAATTTTCATATTTTAGACTCTAGTCAAAATAGTCTTGACGGCTATAAAAATCTCGTAGCCGAACTCTCGGGCGTTGGCGCGTACGATGAATTAAAACAAGAGTCCGGCGTCCACCGCGTCCAGCGTGTCCCCAAAACCGAAAAATCCGGCCGCGTCCACACTTCGACTGCCTCCGTCGCCATTTTGCCCATCGTCGAAGCCAAAGAAGTCAATATAAAGGACAGCGACCTCGAAGTCACTTTCTCCCGCGCTGGTGGTCCCGGCGGCCAAAATGTGAACAAAGTGGAAACAGCCGTAAGAATTTTACACAAGCCCTCTGGTATCGTCGTCGCCTCCCGTGAAGAACGCTCCCAGCACGCCAATCGTGAAAAAGCCATGGAAGTTCTGCGAGCCAAGCTCTACGAAATAGAACAACAAAAAGTTTCCGGCGACATTGGCGCTTCCCGCCGCGAACAAATCGGCTCGGCTGATCGCTCCGAAAAAATCCGCACCTACAACTTTCCGGACGACCGCATCACTGATCACCGCATCGGCAAAAAATTTTCAAGAATTGAAGATATTATGGACGGTAATATCGATCCCATAGTAAAAGCATTCCGGAAAACGCCACAGAGCTAGGAGGAAACACTTGCCCCGTACTAAACGAGAAATCTGAATCTATTAATAAGCAGTTTAAATTTTTCTCGTTTTAGTATCGGGGTGGAACCCATTATCAAAGCTTTCAAAAAATCCCCCCAAACAACCCCCTCCTCCGTACAGGTTTACTATTAAGAGTATAATACGGGCTAGCTCGGTGAGAGAGTCAAGCGCTTGGCTCTCAAACCTTAGGTTTCAAGGATTAGCTAGCCAGCTATCAACCAGTAGAAAGGATGTTGCGGACAAGGGAGCCCTCCATCGGAACTGACCGTTTGGTCGCTTTGGTGGGACAAAAGAGTAGGCTCACGCGCGTAGCGCAAGTACCGTACTGGAAGAAAGTCTGACCGCAAAGAGGAAGGGCTATACCAACGGAGACGGGGACCGGGTTATGTAAATTTTTTAAAAACATAATGCGGATTGCCACCCCTAACCGAAGTGATGCTCGAAAACTCTGTAGCTGATCCAGAGGCTGGGCGGATAAGTTCGAGGGTTGTACTGTCCGTCGCTAACACACCCCGAAAGCCAGAATCTCGCTTCGGCAAGCGAGTAGGAGGCAAAGCCTTTAAAGAAGCCCGCGAACATAGCGCAACACCACCCCGCAGACTTGAGCCGTCTGCGGGGTGTTTCTTTTTTAAAAATAATCTTTTTCAGGTAAAAAACCCGTCAGAGTTTTTTAATTACTCCCTCAAAGTAAACTTCGTATACGCCGGCTGGTGATTCACTAATTCTTCCGGCTTAAACCAAACGTTGATTTCGGCTTTCGCTTCTTCAGCTGAACCGGAAGCGTGAATCAAATTAAAAACGCCGATTCCTTTTCCATCCGCGTGCTTAAAAGAAACGTGGGCGTAATCGCCGCGGATCGTCCCCGGCGCGGCCGACTTCGGCTCCGTCGTCCCCACCATTTTCCGCGCAATTTCAACCATCTCAATTCCTTCTAAAACTATTGCCACAATCGGCCCGGAAGTGAGCATCTCAATCATAAGCTCTCGCACCTTCTCTCCACGCCGCTTAGCCAAATCATCCGTGTAGTGCAAACTCGCCGTATCCTTGGCCGAAGCTAAAAGCTTGAGGCCGATGAGCTTCGCCCCCACTCTTTCAAATCGGGTCACAATCTCCCCTATAATCCCCCGCTCCAAAACGTCCGGTTTTAACAAAACTAATGTTCTTTCCATTTGCCTTAAATTCTAACTGAAAACAAAAAATATATCAACTAAACCTTACCTTTAGGATTATTAAACCAGCGCTGCAAAAGTGGCACACCGAAAAATAAAATACAAAAATTCAAAACCCCAGGAATTAAAGTTAGAATATGGTAATAAAAACTTGTATAATCGACGTCGTTAAAAAAGTTTGAGGGAAATACCTCATATAAAAACGCTGAGGGTAGGGAAAGTATATAATTAACCCCGATTGGTACCGCACACCCTAATTCCTCACATTCGAAATTCAAAACCCACCAAGAAAGCAGGAAAAAGAGTATGTAGATAATACTTAGAGTTAAAATAAAACTTGATCGCTTGAGCTTCATAATTATCCCTTCAACTTCAACCCTAAATCATCTAGTTGTTTCTTATCAACTTCGCTCGGCGCCCCCATCATCAAATCCCGCCCGTCTCCGGTCTTCGGAAACGCAATCACTTCCCGAATATTCGACTCGTTTTGATAAAGCATCACCAGCCGATCAATCCCCGGCGCAATCCCCCCGTGCGGCGGCACGCCATAATTAAAAGCTTCAAACATGTGTCCAAATTGCTTTTCCACCTCCTCCGGTTTATTGCCCAAAAACTCAAAGACCCGCTTCAAAAGCGCCGGATCGTAAGTCCTGATTGACCCACCGCCCACCTCGTACCCGTTCAACACAAAATCATACTGGTACGCCGAAAGTTTTAACCCTTCTTTTTCGGAATCGAGCATCTTGAAAAGTTTTTTTGAGTTTTCACTCCCCGGTTTGAAATCGTCTGGCACAAGCGAGGTATCAAAAGTCGGAAAAGTAAACGGATGGTGCACGGCTCCGATCGAACCATCATCTTTTTTCTCAAACATCGGAAAGTCCACCACAAACGCAAAGGCGAGTTCGTTTGGATCATTTTTGTCCTTTCTCAAGTCCGGCTTGTCGGAATGATATTTCTTCATCACATCGACGTATTTCAATCGCGGAAATTTACCCGTGGTGAGCTTGCCGAATCCACCTTCCGCCGTCAAAGTCGAAATTTTTTTCTCTGGAAAAAGCTCGCTCGTGAGTTTGATAAACAATTCCTCCGTTAAATTTAAAATATCCTCTTGCGTCACAAAACTCATCTCCAAATCGAGCTGCGTAAACTCCGGTTGCCGGTCTCCGCGCGTGTCCTCGTCCCTAAAACACCTCACAATCTGGAAATATCTCTCGAGTCCGCCAACCATCAAAAGCTGTTTGTACTGCTGGGGCGACTGCGGTAAAGCGTAAAAATTCCCCTTTTGAAGTCGAGAGGGCACTAAATAATCTCTAGCTCCTTCTGGAGTAGACTTACCAAGATAGGGCGTCTCAATTTCCACGAAACCTCTCTCGCTCAAAAAATCCCGAATGTATTTCGTAACCTTATGCCGAACCATCAAGTTTCTCGTTAGTCGTTCCCGTCGTAAGTCAAGATACCGATACTTCATCCTCACATCCTCTCCAATCTCCCGCCCATCGGTATCAAGCGGCATCGGTAATTCTTTCGAAGCGCTCAAAATCTCCAAACCCGTTGCCTGAATTTCGTAAGCGCCGGTCGCAATTTTATTGTTCACTAACTTTTCCGGCCGCTTCGCCACTTTACCCATCACCTTCACCACATACTCCAATCTCAAATCCCCCGCTTCTTTCATCTCCGGCCCAAAAACAACTTGAACAAGTCCCGAGCGATCCCTTAAATCAATAAAGACAAGCTTCCCGTGATCCCGCCTCGAATGCACCCAACCAAAAAGCTGAACTTCTTTGCCTTCATGTTTTACAACTTCCGCTGTTGATATCCGCATTTGAATAATACGCCTAGTATTCTAGAATTATATGTAAATGCTGACCTTCGAGCAAATGCTCATTAACCTCATCGTGGCTCTGGCCCTCGGCGCGCTGATCGGCGTCGAACGCGAATTCGCCGGCAAAGAAGCCGGTATTCGTACCTCCATGTTGGTGGCCGGTGGAGCGACCATCTTCTCGATGATTGCCTTAACTCTCCCGGAGTTGATTGGCAAAAACGTCACCAACTACGCCCAAGCCATCACCGTCCAAAACGCCGGTTTTCTAAACATCATTGCCAATATCGTGGTCGGCATCGGTTTCCTCGGCGCCGGCATCATCATCAAAAATAAAAACCATGTGCATGGCTTAACCACCGCCGCCGACATCTGGATGACTTCCGCGATCGGTGTCTTGGTCGGCATCGGTCTCGTCCAATTCGCTATCATCTCCGCCATCATCGTCTCTGGTCTTCTCTTCTTATTCCGTAAAATGAAAATCTCCGAACGCATCGACAAAGACTTCCCCGGCAAAGACGACGACGGGAACTAGATTTGCAAGAAAACCTCCGAAACTACCCAAGTCATATGAATTTACCAAAAATAGATAAAAACCTGAACGACCGCGGTGGTATACAAACTTCACTGCTTTTAATTTTAGCCATATTAGTCATAGGATTAGTAGGAGTTATTTTATTCTTCTACTTTCTTATGTCCCCATTCTATTCCGAGGGAAAACACAATTACCAACTTTGGATTATGCCACTAGTCCCGATTTGGGTAATTTTAATGTACAGCATAATAAAAAAACTCGCGCAAAAAACCACGAAGCGCCTCGGTACTAGATCAGAGCCAAACCGCACCATAGTAGTTATAGCGACAATACTCGCACTAATCCCGTTTGGATACATTATCTACGCTCTTGGCAGGGCAGAAATTAACAATTTTGTAGCTTCAAAACAGATTAGAGTAGCAAATAAGTGTGCGGACTTCTTTTCAGAAAACTTCCAAATAACAGAGATCTACAATGAAAGACTTGTGCCAGAAGAAAAAGCCATAAAAATAACAGCGAAAACATCCGTCACAACACCAATACTCCTTACTATTAGTGAGCCTGATGGAACCCTCTACGAGGAGCCGATCGAAAAAGATCATCTAGTTTTGAATCTTGATTTTGATATCACGGAAAACCCAATGCTGACACAATATCGGAGAAGTGAGATATTAGTAGAACCTGGAACTAAAAGTATAGACTTCGTGATAACTCCAAGTAAATTTCTTACTAAACCAAATTATTACAATAAAATAGCGTTAGACAACTGGGTAAGTGGAAAATCATTTAGCCTCAGGCGTCTGGCTCTCTACGCTCGAGATCAATCAAACTGCAGTTCCACTTCAGCATTCATTAGCGCATACGGCTCTTACGCAACCAGGAAATATACGAAACAAGATCTAGGTCTCTAAAAATGTATCCAAAATCTCCACTTCCTTTTCTTCCAATACGGCCCCGCATAATTCACGCCCACTCTAGGGCCTCTTTTAATTTGTGACTCGAGAAATTTTACGCCTCGATTTTCCACCCAAAGTCCAGATTTTTTACTTGCCGGCATTCCGTTCAATTTTTTATCAATCCTCAAAAACTTGGTGAGTTTCGCCGGCCCGTTAAAACCTTCGACACCTCTAATTAGTATCGCCGCCGGATAATCCTTCTCCCTCGTCACAATATTCAGCATCCAGTGCATCCCGTATGTAAAATAAACATACCAATGTCCCGCCGGCCCAAACATAATCGAATTTCGAATCGTCTTCCCCCGCGCCGCGTGTGAAGCTTTGTCATTAAATCCATCATAAACTTCAACTTCGCGGATCACTAACGATATTTGGTTATTTTTAATAAGTTCGCGAAGTTGTCCGGAGGTTTTCCGGAGGACTACTATTTCTTTTTTACTAAAGCGCCGAACCAAAAATTTCCCCAGCAACTCCTTCGCCACTAAAACTGTATCCCGCTCAAAAAACCTTCTTGATAAAATCCGGCGCATAAATCAAATTTTAGCAAAAGTTCCCAAAAACCCGCCAACTAAACTATCTAACGATCGTAAGATAGTTGAGTTTGAAAAAACATCCCCACCATCCCTCTCTTACCCACTATAGTATCTAACGATCGCCGGATACTATAGTAAAAACAAAACACCCCGCCGAAGCGGGGCATTTTATGGCAATTCATAAGCGGGATTCTGTCTCGCCCGTCATAGCTTTCGCGACGGCGGGATTAACGATCATTTATCTGGGCCTTTGATTACTCGCAGGCTCAAGCGGCACTTCCGAAAACAGCTTGCGCTGTTCGGACACGACCTTGCACTCGATAAGGATTTAGCCGTTTCACCTCTGTCTTTTTATCCCTATAACAGAGTTAGACCAAACTAGCTTGGGATTGGATCTCCCTCGTCCTTTCGAACGAGAGCGTCACTGCTCGCACCTCTACGCTTACGCGCGACGGCTGTTAGCCGCTACCTTTTTATCCTGTTTACACAGGAGAGTGTCCCGACTTTCCTCCCCCCACCACTTTTCATGCCGACTCGAGACTACCTTTTATTCGCTTTACTAATTCTTTATAAGAATTTTTAAACTGCTTCAGCTTTCTTTCTCGAGTCAGGGCATCTAACTTAGATCGGTAGATTTCACAGTAGACAAGAACGAAAGGACCTCTGTGTTTCGTTGATTTAGTATCACCCGCATTATGCTCAGATAGCCGACGCTTCAAATCATTAGTGACACCAATATACAACCTACCGTCCTTTGTACTTTTCAAGACATAAACGCAATACATGAAAAGTGGTGGGGGGCGATCGTCTGAATTACCAACCCCAACTATACCCTATACCAACCAAAATAGCAATATGTGGTAATAACGTCTAAGAAAAAATTTATTTCCGAAACCATAAGCGAGAGGCGAGGTAGAAATCAGTTAGCGAGTAATTTTAATGACTCTTATGTAAAAGCAAACAAGATATTCCTTTGGCGCGGCTCGGAGGCCGAGCGGGCAGGGTGTCCCGCCTTGGCGGGACGAGCGAGGCCGGAGTGCCAGCGAAAGTTCTCGCTGGGAACTTGAGTGGTAGTCAAAGGAATATCTTGTTTGCACCCTTAAGCTGAAGCGGGTTGAAGAAATAAACTTTTTCTTAACAAAACTATCTTCTACTTCAGTCCCAAAAGCTCCATCAAATACCTCTTATCAAACCCAACCACAATTTTCCCGCCCACATCGATGACCGGCACTCCCAACTGGCCGGACTTATCCACCATCTCTTTTCGAGCTTCAAGATTCGTCGCCACATCCTTCTCCTCAAACTCCACCCCCTTTTCTTTAAAAAGCGCTTTGGCCATCTTGCAATAAACGCAAGTCGGCGTGGAATAAATTATTACTTTAGACATGATTATCGGTGTGATATAACCTTCTCAATTTTAGAAATTCTCTCCTCAAGCAAATTGTATTCATCACGGCCAACCTTAATCTTAACATCACCCCTAACAATGTGAAGTTCCATTTTTATTTCTTCAATATCCACCGTATTTTTAGCCACCATATCTCGGATTAACACTAGCTGTTGCTGAATACCAAAAGTTGACTCGGCAATGAGCTTAACTTGCGACTCAAAACTTTCAGTCAACACTCCCAGATAACGTTGATATTCATTTCTCTGATCAGTTAAAATCTTCTCCAGTTTTTGGTCGTTTATTTCCATGCTTCTATTCTACTTCTAGGTTTTGATACACGTCAAGAGTTAAATAATTCGCTCCGGAACCAAATGATTCCGGAGCTAGACTGTGTTATCCTAAGCAACCACCGACACAGGCATCTCGATCAGTCGATGGTCGTAGGGATTGGTTGGGCTCCTCAAAACAGGATACGTCGCTGACTGATAAGCCACGCGGAGGCCGTCTACAAATTTCTTAGCCTCCTCAAAAGCAGCTGCCCAATCATTCGCAAGTATAACCCGAATTGTTATGAAGCCAGGGCATCTGTAATCTGCCTCTTCCGATTGAAACAAAAACGCCTTCACTTAGACCTCCTCTCTATTTGATGTAGAAACCAAATTAGCCACCACTAGTATATTTAAAAACCTACCTTTTGTCCAACTCCCTATTCACCAACCTATCCGCCCGCTTATTTTGTTCCCTCGGGATATGTTTAAACTCCACCTTCTTAAAATCCAACCTCAAATTCCAAACTTCAACAAATAGTGGCTGCAAATCCGGTTCTTTGATCTTATACTCCCCATTCAACTGCTTCACAATCAACTCCGAATCCATCCGCACCTCAACCTCCGCCTCCCCTGCCTTCTTGCCCCCCAAAAGCGCCTTGGCTTTTTTGAGAGCGAATACGAGCGCCAAATACTCCGCTTTGTTGTTTGTCATCTCTCCCAAATATTCTGAATACTCCTTGCTCCCCACCACCACCCCCAAAGCCGCTGGTCCTGGGTTCCCCCTAGCGCCTCCGTCGGTATAAATTATCAATTTCTTATCTCCGAAAAGTTTGGCCGATCTAACCATTTAAAACTTTAATTAATTCGTGAACGATTCGCATCGCCTCTCTCTTATTTTTGATCCCCGTAATCCCCGCCGCCCTCGCGTGTCCTCCCGCTTTGAATCCATATCGCTCGCGCACTAATTTTCTCAAATCGTGCTTGTGTGATTTTGGCCTCCAGGGATTGGCCCCCACTGCCACCCGAAAAACTTTTCCGCTTTTTAAGAGCGTCACAATATAGCTCAAACTTGGCACTAAAAAGTGCGGCGCAAACCGCACTCTTTCCACTTCGCCCAAACTCAAATCAATAAAACAAACTTTATCAAAAATTTGAAGATTTTTCCGATGATACTCCAAACTCTCCTTTATTTTCGCTAGAACATTTTTCACTACCGCCATCACCCTTCTATCTTTGGCCACTTTGACCAAATCTTTTCGACTTAGCTCCTCAATCACCCACCGCACTGGATCACCCTTTTGAGATTTTTGATCAAGATAACTGTCAATCTGAAGCGCTGGCGCATTGAGTTCGATTGTATCTTTCGCCGACTTATATTTGGCCGCATCCACAATATCCGCCCACTTAACTAAATCTTTAATATACCTACTCGGCCTATATCCAAACTTCTTTACCAAAACATCGAAGACTAAATGGCAACAAGATTCGTATTTAAAATTCAAATTGAGATATTTTGTTCTCTTAAATTTCTTTTCCCAATCCGGTCGAATAAAGGTTGATAAATGATGATCAAAAAAGAAAGCGGCTTTGGGGTGGTAGTAGAAATCAAAAATCACCACTGGATTTTTAGACCTTTTCACCATTCTGTCCCAGTTCGACCGAGCGTAATGATCCACCGCAAAATAATTAGCCACCGAATCGCCGCGCGATCGCAGATATTCCAAAAACACCGCCGATGAAACTCTCCCATCAAAATCGTTGTGAAAATAAACGTCGTACTTCATTTTTTAGATTTTTCGAGAGCCTCTATCCCAGGAAGTTTTTCCCCCGCCAAAAATTCAAGCATCGCTCCCCCGCCAGTAGAGACAAAGCCAAACTTATTAAAAAATCCATACTCTCGCAAAAACATCACCGTCTCTCCCCCACCGGCCAAAGAAAAACATTTTTTATTTGAAACTATGGCTCGCGCAACCGCCAAAGATCCCCTCTCAAATCCTTTCTTTTCAAAAAGCCCCATCGGCCCATTCCAAATCACCGTCCTAGCCTTGCTGATCTCCGCGGCAAAGAGCTTCTCGGTTCTCGGCCCAATATCCAGAATTCTTTTATTTTTTATATGGTAATCAATCGGCAAAACTAATTTTTTATATTTAAGGAGCGGCAGAAAAGCTTTCCGATTATCTTTTTCGGCCAGTGAGTCCCCAATATCCACTCCTTTAATCCAAAGCAAAGTGTTAGCCGGCTCTCCCCCAACAATAAACCGATCCGCTTTTTTTCGGAAAAACTTCAAAATCCCCAACTTATCTCCCGCCTTACCTCCCCCTAAAACAATCAAGGTTGGTTTCTTAGGGTTGGCCACCACGTGCGAAAGATATTTAATCTCCCTCTCGAGCTGAAATCCGGCATAGGACGGCAAAAATTCTGTAATCGCGGCCACCGAAGTGTCGTTGCGGTGTGAAATCGGAAAACCTTCATTCACATAAAAATCTCCCAAATGGGCCAACTTTTTAGCCAACTCTCGGCTGTTTTGATATTCTCCCTTTAGAAATCGGATATTCTCCAAAACAAAAACTGATCCGGGGTTGGCTTGGTCTAAAATTTTTTTGATATCACCGAACCGAAAATGAGGTATAAAACTTATTTTTTTGCCGAGCAGCCGAGCTAATTTTTGAGAATCTTTTCGTAAACTGAACTTCTTTTCAAACCCCTTAGGCCTACCCCTGTGGCTCAGAGCTAAAACCTTACACTTTCTTTTTAACAAAAACTTTAGAGTCGGAATTGCCGTCTCCATCCGCCAAGTGTCTTCCGTATTGAAATCCAACCGTACAACTGCCGTGCTCCCCAACCTTTTCTTACCTACTTTACTTAAATATCTAATCATTCTCTTACTCTTATAAATTCGCGTTATTGAAATAGATTCGTATATTCGTGATTACTCAAAAAATCTAATCATTCTGAAAGCCTTTCCATTATAACAAAAAAAGTGTGCCCCCGCATCTCAACGAGATGCGGGGGCAATTCAGTCATATCGGAGGCAATTCCGAAGTAGGTTTTTCGAGCCACGCTCGATTTCGTCTGCACCACCAGCGGGCCTGCCACAAAGTCTTCAGACAAATTGCCCCCACTTCGCGGATCGAAGAAAAAATCAGGTTCTCGGTGTGCCAAACTCCTGCAACCTTGATTGGCTTCCGAAAACCGTTCCGTTGAAGAAACCGAACAATCATCGCCACCCTCGGCGCATGATACCAAGAAGTAACTATGACGATTGAGTTGAACTCATTCTTCGACCCCACCAGACGGATTATCTCAACGACGTCCCGAAAAGTGTCACTGCTTTCGGCCCAATCACTGATAATCAGTCTGGATTCGTCAGGAACTAATCCTTCCCCAAGCATAACCCACTTAATATGCTCGGCGTGGATCTCTCTTCCATTCGGAGGTTTCCCTCCGGTAAGCACGAGCGACACTTGGTCGTTCCCTCGAGCAAGATCAACTGCGAAATGAATCCGGTACCACTCGTGCACACCAACTCGATCCCCTTCGACCCAACAAGCCAAAGGGCAAACCGCGGTTTTCCCGAGTTCCAATCCCGATCACCTCCTTGTGGTTGGTTTGGTAAAGCAACGACTCAAAAAGCCAACCTAATGATAATACGAAATCAAGTAATTGTCAAATCAAACATAAACTGCTCAAAAAGCAAAGCGCAAATAAGATATTTCTTTTGCGCGGCTCGGAGGCCGAGCGGGCAGGGTTCGAGCGTAGCGAGAGAGCGAGGCCGGAGCGCCAGCGAAAGTTCTCGCTGGGAACTTGAGCGGTAGCCAAAGGAATATCTTATTTGCACCGCACCTCACTCCCTCAACCTCCGATAAATTTCCTTTTCTATCTCCTGCCGGTCAGCCCCGTATTTCAGTCTCGAATACTCCTTAAGTTTATAGGCCGCCTCGGCGTTTCCCTTCTCGACCGGCAAAGTCTTGATATTAAAAGGCTTTGAGGTTTCACCGTTTATCAAAATTTTCGCGTAAGCGTTGAAATTGTCGATATTGACCAAATCGCTCCGGTCAAAAGTCGGCTCGAACTGCTTGAGTAAAAATTCCGCGTCCTGCACCCCCACCCGAAAAACAATCTGACTGCCAACGTTGCCAAAAACCGCGTCTCTAATTTTTTCTGTGAGTTGCGCGATAAACTGGTGCGCCATCGTGAGACTCAACCGATATTTCCTGGCTTCCGAAAGAATGGTGGAAATCGATTCGGTTGTAAAATTCTGGAATTCATCAATGTATAAATTAAAATCTCTCCTCTTCGATGCATCGGGAATATCCACCCGAGAGAGCGCCGCCATCAGCATTTTCCCTGTAAAAACCATCCCCAAAAGTCCCGCGTTAATATCCCCAATCCTGCCTTTTGAAAGATTAATGAGTATGATCTTCCCCTCATCCATCGCTTGCCGAAAATTAAACGCGGACTTCGCCTGCCCAATAATCGGCCGCATGTAGTCATTCGAAATAAAATTATTAAACTTCGAAGTGATGTAAGGCGTCATATTCGCAAGCGACGCCTCCCCGCCGGCCTTAATGGCCTCTTTTTCCCAAAAATCAATCACCACTGGATTCTGAATTCTAGCCAGTTTCCGTTTACGATATTCTGTGTCCGTAAATATTCTAGGCACTTCGATTAAAGTCGCCGGTTCGTTCGGCAAGTCTTCCATCAAAAGCAGAAGCGCGTTGCGCATATACTGCTCAAACATCGGCCCCATTGTCTCCTGCGAAAACAGTTTATTAAAAATGCTCTGCATCTCATTTACGATAAAAGTTTTCTCTTCCGGCCGGCCAAAATTGTAATCGAGCATGTTGAGTCCCAGTGGCCGATCTAAATCCGCTGGATCAAAATAAATCACGTCCTCCATTCTCTCCGGCGGAATCTGGCCCAAAACTTCCTCCACCAAATCCCCGTGAGGATCAATCATCGCCACTCCAAAACCCCGCGTGATGTCGTGAATCAACATGTTGGTCATCAGGGTCGATTTCCCGGTTCCAGTTTGACCGATAATATAAATATGCCGCCGGCGGTCCTCTTCGGTGATATAAACCGGTTCGTACTCGCCGCGGAAACTGGTCCGGCCAATCAAAATTCCAGTCGCCGGCAAATTCGCTGGCGGCGGCGCTTCCTTGGACTTCAGCCACTTCACTTTCGGCGCCTCGGTGGTCGCGCTCGGCAAATGGAAAAAGCTCGCGATCTCCTCGCTGTTTAAAACCATGGCCTGTTTGTTCTCGAAATTCCGGAAGCTAAAATCGTAAACCAAACCCTTAGAATTCTTGGGCTTTGCCACCTTAAATTCATTCCTCCTTGGAGCGCCAAATTGAGCCAAACCCGCCAAAAATCCATCCAAAATATCGCTGGCCTGAAAAGGAGTCGCCGCCGAAGTGACCAGTCGCAAGTTAACTTTAAAAAGCGGCTTGGAGATTTTAGCCTCAAGTGCCTTCACGCCTTCTTCGTCCACCACCTTCATCGCCTTATTCTCTTGTCTTTCCTCAAGTTTTTTCGGACTCAAGGCTTCGCTAATCATCTTGAAACCAAAACCGCTACCAAAAAGATTTTCCCAAGACTCCCCTTTCTTTAAATGCTCCACGAGATCGTAAACTCTTTTTTTGACATCTTGCCCCCCGGGTCGAATCAAAAGTTGAATCGCCGCTCCTTCGCCCACCTCGTTCACTTTGGAGAAACCGCCCACAATCGAAGAAAAAGAATCCGCTTCGAGCTCTCGATAAGTCCGGATCGGCAAAACTGAATCTTCTTTTTGCAAAACATAAGCCACGGCCACGGCGCCCTCCGGATTAAAAATGTTATAGTCCTGGTTGGCTGGCTCCACCACCGCTCCGCTCCAAAGCCCTTGAACCTGTTTCGCCGCCACCTCGCTCATGGTCTTAGGCACCGCCAAATAAAAATGAATTTCTTCGCCGATATGCGGCACCGCCGCCTCAAAGCCAAAAGTCTTCCTCATCGAACTCAAGTTGCTCACTAACTTCTCAAATTTGTTAATCTCTAATCGAAAATCTTTTTCCCGACCGCCCTCGCTCAGCATCTCTTCCCTAGGTATCTTGATCAAGAATAAACTCAAACCTAAAGCTGCGAGCACCGAACGCTTTCTTAAATATCGAAAAATAAAATAACCGCCCCCCACGACCGCTATTCCCAAAACACTTCCTAGGAAAAAGTTTAGGAACATAACTTGATCATTTTAAAAGTCCTCTTCTTTTAAACTCATCGTAAAGTTTACCCGCCAAAGCGTCATGAAAAGTATCCAAAACAAAAGGACTCGACTGACTGGCTTCTTTGACCGCTTTCATCACCCCCTCGCTTAAAGCTTTCGAAATGAGATGTTCCACTTCAAGTTTAGCGGAAGGCGGAGCGCTCTCTGCATAATTTGGTAAGGCTCCAGCCGACTGATCATCTTGGACTTTATTAGGAGCCGCGGGTGGTGGCGTACTCGCCTGGAGCGCCTTTTTCAAAAGCTCCCGCCCGCCCAAATTTAGGGTCTCGGCAGCCTTTTTTTGCTTCTCCACTTCTTCTTGAATCTGCCTTACTTCAGCCTCAAAATTCTCGTTTTTGAACTCTGGGGAAAACTGGTCTGGCATAGCTTTAGAAATCCACAAGCTTGAAGTTTCTAACTACAGTATAATTACTTTGGGTTTGAAACCCGGAAACGATTAAGCTCGTGGCTTATTCTTTTTTTAATTATACCAAACATAGCTACGAAATACGAATTTGTACAAATATACAAATAAAAAAATCCGTATATTCGTAGGTCATTCGTAATCCGTAGAGTAATTCATGACTAGATACATCTTCGTGGTCGGCGGCGTCATGTCCGGTATTGGCAAGGGCATTGCCACCGCTTCAATCGCCTCGCTTTTGGAAAACCGCGGCTACAACGTCACCGCCGTCAAAATCGATCCCTACATCAACGTTGACGCCGGCACCATGAACCCCATCGAACACGGGGAAGTTTTTGTGACCGAAGATGGCCTCGAATCCGATCAAGATCTCGGCAACTACGAACGTTTTTTAAATAAAAACATTTATCGGACTAACTATATGACCACCGGGCTGGTCTACAAAACCGTCATCGAAGCCGAGCGCGCCTTGAAGTATGACGGCAAGTGTGTCGAAGTCGTGCCTCATATTCCCGAAGAAGTTATCCGCCGGATTAAACTCGCCGCCAAAAAATCCAAAGCGGATTTTGTTTTGGTAGAAATCGGCGGCACGGTTGGCGAATACCAAAACATTTTATACCTCGAAGCCGCTCGGATGATGAAAATTGAAAACCCGAACGCCGTCATTTTTGTTTTAGTGAGTTACTTGCCTGTCCCCGGAAATTTGGGCGAAATGAAAACCAAACCCACTCAATACGCTGTCCGCACGTTAAATTCCGCCGGCCTCCAGCCCGACATCATCATCGCGCGCTCTTCCGCCTCTCTCGACGAACCCCGCAAGAAAAAACTTTCCATTTTCTGCAACATCCCAGCCGAAAATATCGTCTCTGCCCCGGATGTCAAAAGCATCTACGAAGTTCCGATTAACTTCGAGCGTGAACAGCTCACCTTAAGAATTTTAAAAAAATTTGGGCTTCAAGCCAAAAGAAACGGCCACACCCCTTGGTCCAAACTCATTCAAAAAATCGCCCGCGCTAAAAAAGAAGTTAAAATCGGCATCGTTGGCAAATACTTCGACACTGGCAAGTTCACGCTCTCCGATTCCTACATCTCCGTGATCGAAGCCATCAAACACGCTTCCTGGGCTGAAGGCGCCATTCCTAAGATCGATTGGCTAAACGCTAAAGATTTTGAAACCAAACCAAACGCCGTCAAAAGTCTTTCTGGGTATGACGGCATTATCGTCCCCGGCGGCTTCGGTTCACGGGGTGTCGAAGGCAAAATCAAAGCCATTAAATACGCCCGCGAACACAAGATTCCCTACTTTGGCCTCTGCTACGGCATGCAACTCGCCACCGTCGAATTCGCCCGCGATGTCGCCGGTATGAAAAACGCCAATTCGACTGAAATTAACCCCAAAACTCCGTATCCCATAATCGATATCCTCCCCGAACAAATCAAAAACCTCTCCGAAAAGAACCTCGGTGGCTCCATGCGCCTCGGCGCCTACAAATGCCGCCTGGTCAAAAACACCATTGCTTTAAAAGCTTATGGCAAACCGCTCATCAGCGAACGCCATCGCCATCGCTACGAAGTCAACAACAAACTCCGCGACAAGCTGGAAAAATCCGGCCTCATTTTCTCCGGTCTGAATCCCGAAAAAAATTTAGTGGAAATTATTGAGTTAAAAAACCATCCCTTCTTCGTCGGCGTCCAATTCCATCCCGAGCTAAAGTCACGTCCCTTCGACCCGCACCCTTTGTTTTTAGAATTCATCAAAGCCGCTCTTAGAAAAAAATAGAGGGGCGGTTCGGCATCCCAAACCTCTCCCCTCATGTTTCCCCTTATCGAAGCTTTCCCGTAGAGTCTCCTACCCCATGAAACCAATTTAGGAGTCCCTGTCTAGCTCTTTCGCGAGGAAACTAAGAAAGTTTATCACTCTCAAAAATAAACCGCAAGATTATTGAAAAAAATCTAAGTTGGAGCAATTTATTCAAAACGTCCGCGAGGAAAACAAAAACCCGCCGTTCGCATTTCGCTACTAGGCGGGGAACTACTGTGAGTGTCGTTCACTTCTAACACCCTTTAGACTCACGAGAAGCTTGAACGGCTCGGAGATCCTTCATGAGATTCCGCACTTCTCGTCGCAAATCACCGAGTTGGACATATACAGCTTGAAGTCTGCTGATATGTAATTCTTTCACTGGATTCTTCTGCTGCTCCGGTTGTGAGTTAAGAATATCAAGCGCACAGAGAACCCTGAATCTGGTTTCCGTTTTACCCTCACCCCGCAACCAACGATACACCGTGACGCGGCTAAGATGGTAAAACATCGGATAGTTCCTAAGCACTCGAGTGATAGCATCCCAGGAGCCGTACTGCCTAAGAGCAGCTTCTAGTTGCTCTTTCACATCTACTAATGGTTTAGGAATGGACCTTTCTCGCTTCATACCCTTTCCCCTCTCGTTTAAAAGACCTACATAGTGAACTACTTATCCTATAGCACTACTTGAACTCAGCGTCAAGCAAAACTGGAGAATTCTCACTTCGAAAGTGCGGCTAAAAAAGAAGCCGCCACTAGGATTAAGTGACGGCGACTGTAAGACCGGCGAGGTTCTTTCTTGTTTATTAGGCTGGTAATACGACTCCCACCAGCGTAATAACGACCACACCGAGCAACCACAGACATGCAGGCTTGAGAAGTTTCCAGTTGGCTTGGTCGTCCAGGTCACAACCGTTGCAGGCATAATATCCGGTTGCGCCCACGAAGAATATGATCAACCTGAGCGCGGCCATCACGCCGCAAACCAGCCAAGCCATCCCAAGCAACTGCGTAGCAAGAGAAAATGGCTCATCCATGTAACTAGCCTCCGCTTTGGGGTTTAACCTACCGAAAACCAGCTTTGTGCTGTTTAGAGTTATACCAAAATCAAGCCAAAAAGCAAGGCTAGGGACCATAGTAACTTTTGTAAAACTTTTACTTTCCGAAACCCCGCAGCCGGCTAGCTTGGTGTCGCCTTAGGCGACTCGTCGAGCGAGGACAGGATTATCCGCCGCTGGAGCGGATAATCCGAGGTTGAGGAAAGAAAAAGTTTTACGCTCAACCTAAATCTTGGTTATTTCTAACTCCGTATACGGTTGCCGATGCCCCTTCTTTTTTCTATATCTAGTCTTCGAGTGATACCGAAAAATGATTTTCTTTTTATCCCGCCCCTGATTTAAAACCTTCGCCTCCACTTTTTCTCCCGAAAGATAGGGGGTTCCCACTTCCACCCTATCGCCATCCGCTTTAAGTAAAACTTTATCAAAAATAAGAGCGCCGCCAGTTTCAGCTTTTAGTCTTTCCACTTTTAACTTGTCTCCAACGGAAACTTTGTACTGCTTTCCGCCTGTTTCAATTACAGAAAAATTTTTCATAGGTATTTCTTATTCTTCTTTTTACCCCCTAAGCGAAACTTTTATTTTGAAAGAGCTCGCGGAGACCGTAAAAGCTTGGTCCCCGTCGTAACGGGGTTTTACGGTCGAGCGCGCAGGCGGGCTTTGGCCGCTGGAGCCAAAGAACCGCCGGTCTTTCAAAACAAAAGTTGAGCGCTAATTCACCGATATAATAGCCGCAAAGTAAATAAAAATCAAGATGCTCAAAAAGAGGGTAAAAGCGGAAGCTAATTTAGCCAAAAACTTATCTCTAAGCTCCAACTCATAAGCAATCAGAAAATTAACCATAACGACTAGGATCCCAAAAAGCCCCACCTTCGCCAAGTCCCAAGCGTAACCCACTTGGTTGATGCCGGAGATATTGCTGAAATGAATGATGAGCGGCAAAGATATAGTCCTTAAAGCCAAATACGCCCACAACCACCCGCCCAAAACAAAAACCAAACTGACCACAAAACTTAAGTTATTAAATTTCGAACTAAAAATTTTCCGGAATGTTTGATTCATAATCGTTGATGTTTTTATTCTCCTGATTAACTTTCGTCATTCTATTCAAATAATACCAATCTAAAACATCTTTCGCAATCGGCACCGCGTTTAAACTCCCTTCTTTAGAGTTTTCAACCAAAACTAGAATGCTGATCTCTGGATTTTGAGCGGGCGCGTAACCCACAAAAAAAGCGTTTTCTTGGCTGTTATTCCTTATCTGAGCGCTGCCAGTTTTAGCGGCCACCTTAAAAGGCAAATCGTGAAGCGCGTAAGCGGTTCCGAGTGGGGAAGTGACCGCCCTTTCCATTCCTTTTTGAACTTCTTTGATGACGGAAGTGCCAACCGCCGACAGATCTTTAACCGCTTTCGGTTGATGAAAACCATTCACCAAAAAAGTTTGATACACCTCTCCCCCATTCGCCACCGCGCCGATGTAGCTCAAAAGCTGGAGTGGGGTCACTAAAAGATCGCCCTGCCCAATCGCAACATTATAAGTGTCACCCAAAAGCCAAGGTTTGCCCGTCTTCTTTTCCCGACTTAATGCATCCGGCAGAGAACCGGCCGCCTCCCCAAACAAATCGATGCCGTTCGGAATCCCCAAACCAAACTTCTGCCACCACTCCTTGAGTTTGTTGATGCCCAAACCTTTGACTCCCTCCTGTCCCGCCGCCGCCCGGGGCGGCGACCCTCCGCCTACGATGTAAAAATAAACATTACTCGATTGAGCCAGCGCCGAAGCTAAGTTCACCTGGCCCTGATAACGCCAATCCAAAAATCGAGTCGGTTCGTCCGGGTTGTATGGATTTGGGACATCCAAATATCCCGGCGAAAAAATTTCCCTTTCGGGAGTAATCACCCCTTCGCTAAGCGCCGCGATGGCATGCAACGGCTTGATCGTCGAACCCGGCGAGTAAAGACCGCCAATGGCTCGGTTAAAAAGAGGTTTGAGGGGCGCACTAAGCAACTCGGCTACCGCCTTACTCGTCGAGGCAGAATTAAAAATACCGTTATCGTAACTCGGCAAGTTAACCATGGCGAGTACCCGACCGTCTCTTGGATCAATCGCCAGACCCACTCCCACCTTCCGACCCAAACTCTCTAACCCTTGCTTTAAGCGACTATAAAAGTAAGTTTGAAAATCCGCGTCGATCGTTAAGTGCAACTCTTGGCCAATTTCTGATTCCTTGCCTTTTTTCTGATCGAGGACATTGCCTCTCGCGTCTCGAACCTTAACCGACGTGCCCGGTTTTCCTCGAAGTTTGTTTTCATAAAAAGCTTCGAGGCCGGCTTTGCCCACAAAATCCCGGCCGCCTAAATTCGGATACCGTTTTAAATCTTCCGCGCTGGCGATCCCAGTGTAACCCACGACCGATGCAAACACCGGTCCCTGCGGGTAGTGGCGATCAAAGCCGCGGCTGACTAAAATTACGGTGGAATCCAAACTTTCCAGTTTTATCAGTTGGCTTTGACTTAAATCAGCGTTCAAAAGAATCGTATCGCTAAAAACCCCCTGATTATTCTCTTCAATTAAATGCCAAAAATCGTCCGCGCTAATTCCTAAAACCTCCCCGGCCACCTTAAGAGTCTGATTCTGCAAATCGCTCCTCCGAAGAAATTCTCTCACGTTGAGAAAAGCCAAGAAAACCGGCCGATTTTCGGCCAAAACCTTACCTCGCGCGTCATAGATAATTCCCCTCGGAGCCGGCAACCTCTGGACTTCGCTTAAGTTAGCCAACGCTCGAGCCTTATAAAAACTGCTCTCGAAAGCCAGTAAGATAATTTTCACCGTCGCCCCCAAACCCACTAAAAAAACTATCACCCCGAGATAAAATAAAATTTGCTGATTGAGCGGCGCTTCCGTCACCCCCAAGTCTCGCACCCAGTCATCTCCCAAAGACTCTTCTAAAGCCAAATCTCTTTTTTTTCTGAACTTAAACATCTAAGTTGAGGTGAAAAGATTATTTAAAAATAAAAAAATGATCGCTCCAAAAAGTAAGTCCGCTCCCAAAATCTGCAAGAGTATTCTCAAATTCACCGTCAAAAAAGAAAAGTCAACTAAAGCGTAAAAAATCAGTACCCCGAAAAAAACGGCCAAAAAAACACCGAGCCACAATTTACCTCGGAAAAAGCGGTGGCCGAAAAATGAAAGCGCGGGTAGAACCGCTAAAGCCATCATTTCTAAACTTAAAGCGGGTTGCCAATTCAACCATAAAATTGCGA
This sequence comes from Candidatus Liptonbacteria bacterium, assembly GCA_016194445.1. Lineage (GTDB taxonomy): Bacteria > Patescibacteriota > Minisyncoccia > UBA6257 > 2-01-FULL-56-20 > VMFW01. The sequence continues at coordinate 26,242 of JACQBP010000045.1, forward strand.
CCAAAATAAGAAACGTGAGTTTCCAAAAATCGACAAAAAAGGCCAAGACTAAAAGCGCCACCAAAATAAAATCCGGATGTAAATTTGAGGCGCTAAAAAATGCTCCCAAAAAAATAGCTAGGAGCAAAACCAAGGAAGCGAAAAACAGATTCACTCTCTCTTGTTCAGGGTTCATTTCTTTAAAACCATAACGGCCTTGATCTGGCTCCAGTCGTAATTCATTTTGAGATCGGCTTCCTGAAACAACTGATCTTTCGACCAACCGATATTCCAAACTTCACCGAGCGGCAATCCATAAGGAAATCGCTCATCTGTACTGTAAACCACCTCCCCTTCTTGGATCTTCGCCTCTTTTTTAATTAAGGTGAGTCTCGGCTCTCCGCCACCGATCACTAAAGCTTCCACTCCGGGCTTGCCGATTTTGGCTTCGGACTTCCACTCTGGATCAAAAATCGTTGTGACCAAACTCGTCCGCTCTTTCACTTCTTTTATCCTACCAAGTAAAATCTCGTCATTTTTGAGTAAACCGCTCTTTTCCTTCACAAAGAGCGTAACCGCCTGATTCACTCCTATCCCCTGTCCACGCCCTGCATTCAGTAAAATCTCGTTTTTAAGATTAAAAGGATAGCGGCTGTAAACTAGAGCCGGCGTAAAATCAGTTGTGATTTTTGGCAACTGCTCTTTAAGATCTCCCAATTTAATCAGTTCTGCTTTGAGCGACTCATTTTCGAGCGTGAGGCGCTCCCGTTCCGTTTCTTCTCCCGGTTCTTTCGCCAAAAAACTTCTTAAGTCCCAACCCAATTTAGGGTTGAATAAAATTAAAACCAGTAGGCCAAAAATCAAAATCCCCAAAAAAACATTTTTCTTCCTCATATCATAAAAATATTGAGACTAAGGTGATAAAAAATTAATCGTCATCGGCTTCAAAGGATTGTCGAGCAACTGCCGATGGCCATCAAAATTATCCACCAGTTTCCCTAAACCGCGCGCCACGCAAGTTAAAGGTTCATCCACCACTTCCGTGGCGACCGATGTTTCCCGCTCTATTAAGGCATCGATCCCTCTTAAATTGGCTCCGCCCCCGCAAAGATAAATGCCTTGTTTTAACATATCTCCCACCAGCTCCGGAGGAGTGAGCTCAATCACTTCTTTGATTGTTTCGATCATTGATCGCACTGACTTGTTGATGGCGGCTCGGACTTGAGTGTCTTTAATTAAAACCTCCCTCGGTAAGCCCGTCGCTAAATCCCGGCCCCGTAAACTGACCTCCAATTTCTCACTATGCGGAATAGCCGATCCAGCTGCCACCTTGGCAAACTCAGCGGTGGGTTCGCCGATCGCGAGCTTGAATTCATCTCTTACAAAATTAACTATATCTTCATTAAACTTATCTCCCGCTACCTTGAGAGTCCGGGAAACGACCGTCCCGCCCATTGAAATCACGGCGATATCGGTGGTGCCGCCGCCAATATCCACGATTAAGCTGGCCGTGGGCAGGTGAATCGGTAAATTCGCTCCCAAGGCTGCCGCTACCGGCGATTCAACTAAGTAAACTTTCGAACAACCGGCGTTTAAAACTGCGTCCTCGACAGATTTTCTCTCCACTTCCGTCAAATTGTCAGGTATAGATAAAATTCCCCTCCGATAACTGAAAAATGACTTCTCGCTAATCTGTCTCAAAAATTGGCGGATGACTTCCTGGGCCATTTCAAAATCAGAAATCACGCCATTTTTAAGTGGTCGGACCACGCTGATATGAGCGGGCGTTCGTCCAAACATTTTCTTGGCCTCTTCGCCCACGGCTAAAATCTTGTTTGTCTTATTGTTAAACGCCACGACCGTCGGTTCGTTCACTAACACTCCTCGACCGCGCAAATAGATCAGGGAATTGGCCGTTCCCAAATCAATCCCGACGTCTTTAAAAAAAGTACCGAAGAATGCCATAATGTTTAACCTTTATTTTTCAGTAATCTCAAAACCCCTTTCACGTCCGCCAATTTAACGTTTTTCTCCGATCTTATTTTGACCTCAACCTTCTTACCAGTTTTTTTACTCAAAACTAGTCGCCAAGGAATCCCAATCAAATCCGCCTCCGCGAACTTCTCGCCCGCCGAGATTTTCCTGTCATCATAGAGTACTTCAATCTCCGCCTTCTGTAAATCTCCGTAGAGCTTTCTCCCTAAGGCCTTTTCAAGTTCTAAAAGGTGAACTTGAAAAGGCGCCACTGTTTTTGGCCAAACTATTCCCCGCTCATCGTGAAAAACCTCGGCGATGGTCCCCGCCAATCGGCCTGGGCCAATCCCATAACTTCCCATAATCACCGGCTTCAGCTCCTCATTCTGATCTTTAAACATCAAATTAAAATCTGTCGAAAACCGAGCTCCTAAGGAGAAAATATTGCCCACCTCTACCGCCTTCACTTCTTCTAAATCCCCTCGCTTCAAGCCCAAATCCGCCAAAATTTCCTCCCTTAAAACTTCTTTATTCACAGCTAAACCTTTCTTCCGATCCAAGTAAATCGTATCTTCGCCGACCGGTGCAATTGTTTGAAACTCGTGAGAATATTTTGAAAAAGTGCCACCGGAAGCGAAGGTCAAAAAAGTCTTATCCCCCAAGCCCACCCGGCTAAAAACCTTTAAATAGGCTCCCTTAGCCTTCTCGTAAAACGCCCTATGTTGAACTTCAGAATCCGTAAATGAGTACAAATCCTTCATCAAAAACTCGCGCGTTCTTAAAATCCCACTCTTCGCTCGAATTTCATTTCGAAATTTAGTTTGAAATTGATAAACGAAAATCGGCAAATCTCGGTACGAGGAGATATAACTCTTCATCAGGTACGTGAGAGGCTCTTCGTGAGTGGCTGCGAGTCCGAGTTCCGAATCATTTTTCAACTTCGTCTTAAACCAAACGTCCAAAACTTTATCCTCCCAACGGCCACTCTTCTGCCAAACGGTTTTGTCCTGAAGGGTTGAGAGTAAAAGTTCTTGCCCTCCAATCGCATTCATCTCCTCCCGAATAATCTGCTCAATTTTTTTCAAAACCCGAAACCCGAGCGGCAAATATTCGTACACGCCCGCCATCACTTTATGCACAAAACCAGCCCTGACTAAAAACCGCATCCCTTGGGCTTCCTCGTCCGCCGGAAACGTGCGGAAAGATTTAGTAAATAATTCTGACTGTTTCATCTTTATTTAAAAAGAATAGCACAGGAAAGATGACCTCGCAAAAATTGACAATTTCCATTAAAACCTATAGATTAAAAAATGGTAACGGAACCGGCGACAACAGTAAAGGAGGACTCACGAATGCACAATCCAACCAGCTTCCCCTACGAGGTCCAGGTCAGAGATATTGAAGACCCAGAAACTCCGTTCCGCATCAAAATCGATCGAGACCCTCAAACCCTCAAGCTGGACTCGAAACTCGTAGCGGAAAACGGCAACGGCTACACAGTCATCAGCTTCGCTGCTGATGGTAATCCAATTATCGACCTCACCGACTGTGCCACGGTCTTACCACCGGCCTGAAAACGGCTGGAGCCAAAGCATTGAAGCCCCGTTCGTTTTTGCGCGCGGGGCTTCCAACTTTTAAAAAAACTTAGCTAAAAAGAAAATCACGAGTCCAAAAGCGCTGAAAACCGCCGAGATAATCCAAAACCGCATGGTCACCTGTGATTCCGGCCAACCTAAGGCCTCAAAATGGTGATGAATGGGGGTGGAGAGAAAAATTTTCTTCCCTCTCGTTTTTTTGCTGATCATCTGGGCTATCACCGACAAAGATTCGGCCACCAAAATAATTCCGAAAAAAGGCAAGAGTAGGACGGTATTGGTGAGCATCGCGATCACCCCAATTGTAATCCCAAGTGACATCGAACCGGTATCCCCCATAAAAAATCTGGCCGGATATATGTTAAACCATAAAAATGCGAGTAGCGCTCCAATTGTCACTCCGCCAAAAGCCGCTAAATCGTACCGCCCTAAAACAAAAGCCACGGTGGTCAAGGCCACAAAGGCAAAAAGCGACACGCCGCCCAAAAGTCCGTCTAAACCATCGGTTTCGTTGGCCGAAAAGGCGCTCGCGACAATAATAAAAATAAAAATCGGAATGTTGAGCCACCCCACTTCAATCGTTCCCAAAAACGGCACATAAATCACGGTCCAATCGAGTTTAAAATAAAACCACCACGCCCCAATTAAAGCCGCCACCGTGTAAACCAAAAGTTTATATCGAATTTTGAGTCCTCCTCCGTTCGAACCAATCTTTAAAACACCAAGCCAGTCATCTAGGAGTCCCAAAATCGCGGCGATAATTAAAGCCGCGAGCGGCAAATAAGTTTGAGCTCGGTCAATAAAATTTAAATAACCCCAAAAACCGTCAAAAAAGTAATTCAAAATCCCAAAGACAATGGCAAGTAAGAGTACCGTTGACCAAATAATCACCCCGCCCGCCGTTGGCGTGCCTTCTTTTTTCTGATGGAATTTATGAAAAACTGGCGCCTCCGATCTGGTCCGGATCTGTTTACGCATTTGATATCTTTTTATAAGCCGATACCAAAAAGGCGTGGCAAGAAGCGCCACTAAAAAAGCTATCCCCGTCAAAATAATGACGCGAATAGCTTGACCAGGAATCGATTCCGATAAAACTCCTTGAGAAAAAATCATTCCGTCGTGTAAGTTAATATCGATAACTCGACTTAAACCAATTAAACAAACTTTCGGTCTCGCCAAATCTATCGTCCGTTCCGAGAATGATAACTCCGACCGGCCTCCGTCCATAAGCGAAGATTGAAATCAGATTACCTTGAGCTTCATCGGTGTGACCGGTTTTCCCGCCCAAAAAATCCGCTCGACCAGCCAAAGTATTATTATTATCAAACTTAAACACTCGGTTAGTGCTCAAATCTCGAATCGAAATTTTCGCTTTTCTGGTTAACTCAAAAATTTTGGGATAGTTCTCATAAATTTTTTCCGAGAGCTTTTTTAAATCCCTCACGGTGGATTGATTAGAAACTGATATCCCGGTCGGATCTTTAAAATAAGTACCGTTCAAATCCCACGCTTTGGCTTGTTCGTTCATCGCCGTTATAAAATTTTCTCGCCCGAAGGTGTGGGCCAAAGCTTCCGCCGCTTCATTACTAGAAGTTCCAAGCATAACTTTCAAAAGATCGTCAGCGGTAAAAACCTCCCCCACTTTAAGCTCGGCTCCATTCCCCTCTGGAAACTCGAAATCCTTCGCCTCCAAACTAACTTTCTGGTTCAAATCAATGTTCTTGATGGTCAAGGCCGCTGTCATAAGTTTAGTGAGCGAAGCCATGGGCCAGCGAGTTTCACCTCCTAGCTCAAAATAAGCCGTGTCGGTTTGAAGGTCAAAAACCGTGGCCGCTTGAACTTTTATCTCTGGAGGGTCTAATTCTTGAGTCTTGAAAAAGCTAAACTTAGTTTGTTCGCTTTTAGCCTGCGCCGGATCGATATTGCTCTTTGACTGAACGGCTTGGTTTGGAATCGCCTCGCTAACATTTGACGTTGAGCTTTCATCTATTAAAGAAGTGAAATCGGAACTGGTGGTTATTATAAGATTATTGGTCACCGATGCCGACTCCAACTTAATCTCTGGCTTTGGCGGTTCTTTTTTCGCGATCACCTCTTGGCTCTTGGTTTTGCTATTCCCTAAAACCACCGTCACAAAAACCATCACTCCCACCAGTAAAAATTTTGGAAAATTATTCTTCATTTTGGTTCGTAGTTTCTTTAGCGGTCGTGAGCGGCGCTTCAAAACCCTCAAGCAAAGACTTGAATTTGCCGTAATCCGGCAACTCCTCAATTTTTTGAAGACCGAGGTGTTTTATCAAATCCAAACTCGCTTGGTACAAATAACTATTCAGTCGTTTCGGATCGGGAAAGCGCTCCACTAAACCTCGCAGCAATAAATTTCTAAGCGTAAAAACCGAATTGACTCCTCGAAAATAATCGAGCCGACTCCTCGAGATCGGACCTAAATAAGCTACTACCGACAACGCTTCCACCGAAGCCGGCGACAAGTCTTCCGAAAGTTCATCTTTGATAAACTGATTTAAAATTCCAGCCATCGCGGGTTTCGTCGCGAGTTGGAAAAAATCTCCCTGAGAAACCAACCCCAACCCCCTCTGATCGCTCTCGAGCGTTTCTTTAAGCTGGTTCAAAAGTCTCTCCCCTTCTCCCAGCTTGAGGTTTAAAAATTTCTCGATCTTCTTAACCTCGAGCGGCTCCCCGTGAATAAAAAGTAAAGCCTCAAGCGCTGCTAACTTTCGATTTGTTTTCTGTTCTTCCATTTTACTTTCTTTAAAAATGAAGAGGGTTAAGTTTTGAAACCCCCGCAGCCGCTTTGGCATGGTCCGCTCGTTCTCTTCGAGCGGCAAAGCGGTGAGGATAAGCGAATGAGCCGCTGGGCGAAAGAAGCGGGTTGAAAAATTTAATCCTCTTCATTTCCTTCTCACTATTATATCAGAAAAATAAGTCTCTTGCTCGAGGTAAATCAACTGCTCTCTCGCCAAATGCAAAATCGCCAAAAAAATAATGATGATCTCGGCCTTAGTTTTCGACTCGGCCATTTGCATAAAACTATCCTCCCCCTTGCCTTGCAGCCGGAGAATGATTTCCTGAATTTTTTCCTCGATAGAAACCACTCTTTCCCTCACCACCTTCTCTTCAACTTCTAGGTCCCTAAAACCTTCAACAATATTGCTCAAAGCCTGGAGCAAAATTTTCTGATTCAACTTATCCCCAGGATAAAAAACCCCCGCCCAACTACCCGCTCCCGCCGCCCCCAAACCTCCTTCCAAAAAATAGGGCCGGCTAAATTCGTTGTTTTTCTCCCGCCACCGAAGTTGGAGCATCTTCATCGCCGGTTTGAGTTCTCTGTACAACTTGAGTCTTCTCTCCAAATCCTTAATGTCCTCCTCTTCTTCCTGCGATAATTCTAACCGCGGCAAAAGCGATTTAGATTTTAAAAGTACTAACCGGCTCGCAACCACAATAAAATCAGCTAAAGTCGGCACCTCCACCTTTTCTAAACTGCGGATATATTTCAAAAAATCATCGGTCACGGCCGCCAAACTAATTTCCGACACCTCCATTTTTCGCTCCTCAATAAACTGAAGTAGCTTGTCCAAGGGGCCAGCAAATTTTTCTAACCTTAATTCATACGTTGGATTCATAAAAATTATTGCGCAAGTAATAACGCTTCTCTTGTATAAACATTCGCCGGATTCCAAACTAACCACCCCTGCCCCTCATTTTCCTCGCTCGCTTTGATTTCCGCCCGGACTTTCGTGGCGTCATAAGTCGCGCCCAGATTAAAATCCTGAAGCCAGGGTCGGATTTTCGCCCGAGCTTCTTTTGTTTTTACCACCTCCGTGGTTCCGGAGGCCGCCGTGGTCGAAGTGCTTTTCACTTTTTCAAATTCATAATTCCTGATTTTTAGCATCGCCCCTTCAAGCGAATTTTTAATCACTTCATAAGGATAATCGGCCGGATTTTTATAACCGGCAAACCCAGAGGCGTAATGCGACGGATAAACCATCGGATCGATGTAATCAAAATAAGGCAGCGCTTTCAGAAGCGTCTGCCCGATGCCTAAATCATCTATGGCCACGGTAACCAACCCAAACAAATCCGCCGAAAGTTTTGCCTCGCCTAAATTTTCTCTCAAATATTTAAAGAAACTCCCAATCACCGATGCCCTCGAGCTTTTCTTATCCCAAACCGGATAGATAATTTTATTCAAACTGCCGTCCGAAGGAAAGCGGACGTAGTCAAAATTCACCTCGTCAAAACCTCGAGTGAGAGCGTCTCGAGCAACCGTTAAATCATAATTCCAAACATCCTTCGAAGCGGGGTCCATCCAAGCCAAACCTTTATTATCTTTCCAAACCGATCCCGTCGAACTGCTCTTTAAAGCCCACTCCGGATGCGCCCCGGCCAAGATTGGATCCTGAAAAACCGAAATCCGGCCGATCACATAAATCTGTTTTTCGTGCAGTTTTTTGATTAAAGCGTTCGGCTTCAAAATCCGCAGTTCATTCAAAGCTCCGCTCCCCTTAATGAGTGGTTCGTCAATATAATAAGAAACGTAACCCGAATAATCTTTAATATCAATCACGATCGCATTCAACTCCGTCTCGTCAATCATCTTCATCAAATAGTCCATCTTTTTGGTTGAACCCGCCGACCAGCCCGTCGCGTAAATCGCTTTGATCACCGCCGGCGGGTTGGCTAGTGGCTGTTGATTTTCGATATCGCCACTGCTTTTTTTAACTTCGCTTTTTAAGATAGATGAAGTTGGAATCGGCGCCTCTGGTTGGCCCTGGATGCCCCCCATCGGATTGGTCGAACTCGAACCAACCGAATCCGCCGGCTTAATCTCAAAAACTTTTGGCGCTCGGAAAAATAAAAAAAACCCGGCCGCCGCCAAAATTAAAACCGCTATAAACCACCCGTAAAACTTCATCATCTATGGAGAAAGTCTAGTTTAATTAAAGTCAGAATACCACGAAAAACTTCGCTCGTAAAACGAAAAACCCTCGCCTGTAAAAGACGAGGGGTGATCTGAAAATGCAACGGGGCTCAATCAGCGAGCCACCGGGTGGTGAATAAAGGCGTACACGCCGACAACTATTAACCCGATGAGTACGGCCCACATCCACCATGTCCCCTTGGCCGACTGGTCAGTCTGACCATCATCCAATTCCGCTGCCATACTTCCCTCCCGTTACTCGGCGCTGTTTTAAAAAAACGTTTGCGGAAAATGGATTACCAGCTTGGATGGTACATCCAAACCAACACACCAGAGATGGCTACAAGACAAACTACCAGAAACCACAACGGCATCCCGTCTTTTCCCTGCAAAGAGACTCCATCTCCCTCCCGTGTTTCCATAGAACCCTCCGCTCAAAACTGCCGTTAAATTTCCCTTGGATACCAATTTTAAAATACTAGAAAATCCAATCGGCGTCAATTAATCCCCCCTGCTTGATACTTAATACTGAATACTTAATACTATATACTATGTCGCTTGCCTTATATAGAAAATACCGCCCTAAAAAACTCGAAGATCTGATCGGCCAAGAAACCACCGTTCAGATCCTCAAAAACGCGGCCAAATCTGACCGCCTCGGCCATGCTTATCTTTTCTACGGACCAAGAGGCACCGGCAAAACTTCGACCGCGAGATTAATCGCCAAGCTCTTAAACTGCGAAAAACGCTTGAGCGACGAAAAATTCCGCCTTCTTGGCGAACCCTGTGGCGAATGTTCGCACTGCAAAGAAATCGATATGAACTTCTCTTTCGATGTGGTTGAGATCGACGCCGCCTCGAATCGCGGCATCGATGAAATCCGCAACCTCAAAGAAAACATTCAAACCTCGCCGGTCAAAGGTGACTACAAAGTTTACATCATTGATGAAGTCCACATGTTAACCGGCCCGGCTTGGAACGCTCTCCTTAAAACCCTAGAAGAACCTCCCGCGCACGCCGTCTTTGTTTTAGCCACCACTGAATACGAAAAAATCCCAGCCACCGTGAGCTCCCGCGCTCAGCGCTTCGTTTTCAAAAAAGCCTCCAAGGTTAAAATCATTGAAAAAATAAAAATGATCGCGGGCCTAGAAAAAATCGCGATCGAAGACGCTGCCCTCGAACTTATCGCCGCTATCGGCGACGGCTCCTTCCGCGACGCGGAATCCCTCTTAGATCAGTTAAGTTCTTCGGGCGAAAAAATCACTCTCGAAGTCGTCGAGCAACTCACCGGCCGCACGGGATTAAAAAAAGTGAGTGAACTCTCCGAACTGATTTTGAAAAAAGACGCGGCGGGCGCTTTAAGTTTCCTGGCCGAAATGAGCGAAGAAGGCGTCAACCTCACCCAACTCGCCAAAGACCTCATCCACTATCTTCGTAAAATCCTCTCTTTAAAAACCAACCCCGGCCTCGAAAGATTTTTCTCCTCTGAACTGACTAAAGAAGAGATTGAACACTTAAAAAAATTATCTGCTCTCGCCGACACCGAACGTCAAATCAAATTTTTAAAATCCCTTATCCTCGCCTACACCGAAATCCGCTATTCTCCTTTCCCAATCGTCCCCCTTGAAGTGGCTATTATCGAAAACCTCCAAACCCCTTAAAAGAACTGCGGGCCTACTCCGTAGAATAAGCCCGCAAAACAGTTTGTGCTCTTGAATCATACCGAAGCGGCCATTTGCATCGCCCGACCCCTCCGCTTCCTCGGGCTCACCTTCTTCGATCCCGTTTGCGAAACCTGCCCGACCGGCCCTTCAATCTCCCGAATCCAAGCTTCTCGCAAAGAAGCGCATAAGGCGAGATTGTAAGGGATCGTGGAGTCAAAACCGTGCGATACGGCGCTCTGGAATCGAGCGTTCCCCGAGGTTTCGGCTGGCCAGAGCCAACCCAGACCGTTGGCAAAATCACCCTTCAACTGACCCAAGATGCAACTGTCCCGGTCATGCATTCTCAAACGCCGAAGGCTGATCCGCTTTTTCCAGTCAGGCATTCTTTGACTGAGAAGCTTGGCCCCTCGAGCCACATTCGCTTCCAACTCTTTCTGATCCAACTGCCACCTCCCTCTAAAAAAAGGTTGAACTCTGCCTCGCGCTAGCAAAAATATAACACAAGCCCATTCCAAAAATCAAATTGTCCCCGCCACCACTCCTTTTTCTCATCTGGAGCAGACGTCTCGTAAAATTTTGGTTTCCGAAACCCCGCAGCCGGCGAGCTTGGTGTCGCCTTAGGCGACTCGCCGAGCGAGGACAGAATTATTCGCCGCTGGAGCGGATAATTCGAGGTTGAGGAAAGTAAAATTTTAAGAGACCATATAAATCTCACCGAGTGACCTTAATCGTCTTCCCCAACTCTGCCGCCGGCGCCGCAACCGTAATCTCGGTGGTCGACGCGTTTTTTACGACCGTATAACCCGTGTCGTAATCGGTTACGCTCGTGTAGCGCGCGCTCGAAGTGGCTGGATCAAAAGGCAGATTGTTCATATAGTTCGGCACCAGACACGGCGCGATGTCATAGTTCCCGGCCCCCACGGCCATTCTTTTAGTCGTCGTCGGAATATCACCATTCGCACAGGTAAAAATGCCCGTCCTCGTGTCCGCCACATTTTGCCGAATGGCGTTTAGGATCGCATTTAAGTGCAAACTTCGTTCTGAATTTCGGGATGAGGCAAACTGCCCCACCGGATTCAACTTCACCACCCACACGCCCAAAATAATCGCCAAAATGGCAATCGATATCAAAAGCTCCATCATCGTCAAACCCCTCTTCATATAAGTTAATTATACGCTAAAAACTACAACCTATCACCTACAACCTAGTTTATTGGACCTCCTCCCACGATATCAAACTATACTGATCACTGCTTAAAGGAAAACTTGGCGGCGGCCCATAAAGCAAGTAAGAATCGTAAATATAATCTCGTTGCTGATAACCGTTCGAGGCCGAATAGTTAAAGGCGGGTCTAAGAGCGCTCCCTAACATCCCATACGAAGTAAAAAGCGCGCGACTAGAATTTGAACCGCAAAAGGCGTATGAATAACGCCCCACCCGCCCATTTTGTGTCATCATCGCGGCATCAACCCTTAAATCATCCTCGCTTACGAGTCCCACGTTAATATTATTTTGAGCCAGGAGCGCTATCACGTCACTGCCATCGTAGTTAGTGTAGAGCACGTCGCTATTCACCGTAATACTCGACCGAGTCGCCGGGTTATCCGGAAACCGGCCCGAAGCAATGGTTAATCTTTTATTCTTAATCTGACCTCGCACCCATAGATTATCTTCCACGAAAATATTCCCGTTCGCCGGAATCGTCCCCGTCGCAAATATAGTTTCGGTTTGAATGCTCCAGGTTCCCCATCCCGACTGACCCGAATTGCTGCAACCGCCTGGCGGCGCAGTGAGCGCCGTCACTTTATAAATCGTAAAAATCCCGCTGGTCGCTAACTGCAAATCGTATCCTAAAACCGTGGAACTGCCAAAATAAGTTCCACTCGCTTGCGCGGCAGTTTTGATCAAGGCCAAATCTTGAGTTATTTTTCCAAAATCCACCGCCGGCACCGGAAACTGTCGGCCCGCCATAAAAACATCCGGCCGACTCGGCACGGCCGCCGGCGGCAATGGATCGGTGGGTGCCGAGTGGGTGTGCACCCCAAATTCATTAGCGCCACTGTGATCCGGATCATCAAAAGTGGTTTGAGCGCTCGTGACCAGGTTATGAGCCAAACCGTCAAACCGCAAGCCCGAGTTGGAATGAACCAAACCAAACACCTCCGCGGCCGAACCAAATCGAACGTAATCATTTAAAACCCAAGCGAATTTCGCAAAAGAAGGTATGCCCATCCTCACCTTAATTACCTTCTCCACTGAGCTGTCGGCTAAAGCCTTGCCGGTGCTTTTTATATTCACAATCGTGGAACCATTTGTCGGCGCCGTAATATCGAGTACAAACTGGCCGATCAAATTGCCGCTTTTATCGTAATAATTGTGAGTGTAAGGCCCGGCGCTACCTGTGCCATCCTGATAATCCTTCGGCGCGTGCGCTAAGTGCCAGCGATAGTACTCAATCCCCGACTCCGCGATGGTGAAGGCCAAAGATTTATTGAAAGCCCTCACGGAAAGTTTAAGGAAGGAAAGAGCGGCAAACGTAAAACCGGAAATTAAAATGACCACGATCGCCGCAAAAAAAACCATCTGCAGCGACAACTGTCCCCCTCTTTTTCTAATTTGTATTATTCGTATCATTCGCATGCATTAGTATAGTGGTATCACAATTTAATTGCTTCTTAGGTTCCTGATGGTGATGGTATCTGAAAATAAAAGTGGGTTCGGCGCTTTGCCAGGATTAGTGTCCACGTGAACCGAAACCTTCACCACTCTTATTTTAGAAACATCCACCGTTGAAGTCATAGCCGTTTGCGTCCCGGTGTAACTGTCGTCAAAATAATCAAAAAAATTAGTGCCGGTCGCGTTCACCGCGTTGTAAATTACATTTTTGACGACTTCGCTTGAGGTTACATATTGAAACGTCCCCGTCGGTTTAATTACCCCTTTTTCAACCGTGCTTGTCACCAACGTGTACCTGACTCTTTCAAAAATTCCATCCTGATCAATATCGCTGAAAAAAACCAGCGAACTGGTCGACGCCGATTGGATTGGATAAGCCCCGTTTGAAGCCGGACCTGCCGACCTGATATCAGTTACCATCACCTGAAAAGTTTGATCCAGGGTACTTCTTGATTGAAGTTTTTGATTCACAAAGTTCTCAATATTTGAAACGTTACTCGTTAAACTCGAAACGACCAAGACCAAAACCGCCGAGATAGCCGCAAAAATTATCACCTCTACGAGCGAAAACCCATTCTTTGACTTTTTGTTATGTATTACCTTATCCATAATTCGGTTTTGTTTTATTCCTTCTACAACCTAAAACCTATCACCTAAAACCTGTTCTTACTGCGGCTGCAATAAAATTTCTGCCTGTGTCCAATTGCCCACTACCGAAACCGAACTGGTCGCCGGATTGTATCCCGTCGCGCTAACTGTAATATCGTAGTCACCAGAGGCTAAGTTGTTGAATAAAGCTTGGGAGGGTGGCACGCACACCCCTTTAAATTCAACACTCACATCATCGAGTCGCGGCGTGTAATTCTCATCCGCGGTTGAAAAATAAACTTTATATCGCAAGTAGCGATTACCAGAGAGTCCACTCCACACATTCGAACTCGAGGCAACGTAGTAGCTCGTAGCGGTGCCATCGGGTCCCACAAAATTCCAAGTCGCGTTGTCGTTGTTTGAAGCTAACTGAAACTTCAGACTGTCCGAGCCGGTTTGCGAAGGCTGAACTTGAGGATTCCAATTCAAACCGTAAAAACTGGCCGTTGAAGAACCAACATCAAAAGTATTCGAAACCAGCCAGCTCGTGGTCGAAGTGCTGTAAGTCGACGAAGCGTTCGCTAAAAGTTTTATGGTTCCGGCCGGATTCCCCGTGTCTAAACCGCCATCTTGGGCGGCATACTGCCCCCCGGACCAATCCGTTTCTCTAAGAAAACTATGGCCAGTAATCGCGCTCGCTTGAAATCCAGATTTAGTTAAATTAACCGATGCTTCCAAAACTCCATTCCCGTTCACACTATTTTTCACCGTTACTAAAAGCGACTTCGGCGCGGTCGGTTGAACCACAAACCTGAAATCGTAGGTGGAACTCGGATTCACAATCATCGGCGAAAGCGGGACAGTTCCCAACAAATCATAACTGGCTTCATTCAATGGAAAAGAATAAGTGTCCCATTCAATATTGTTAAGGGACTTAGAACTGCTCGATCCAGTGTTAGTGCTAGTTGTAAATTTTAAAACATCTGGGTTGGTACCAATCAGTCTCGTCCCGTTCATCGAAAAATGAATATTCGGGATTGCCTCACACCGGAGTCCCGAGGAGTCAACGTTGACTCGGCTTACCTTATCAATAGCAAAACTGATCGCGGTTACGGTTTGAGCCGCCACGGTGGCGTGCGGCTTGGTTGGATTCGGATTCCCCGCCGCTCCAATGGGATAAGTTTGATCCGAAGAGTAGCCGGCTTTACTCACGCTAATTTGATAACTTTGAGTGCTCGTGGGCACCCCCACTAGTTGCAACACGCCACTTGCGTTAGTCGCGTCGGTAAGATCAATCGTTGGCGTCACTGATGCGTTAACCACGTGCACATTCGCCGCGCTAACTGACGAACCAATCGCGTCAAAAACATTAATAAAAATCGAACCGTTGGTGCTCGCGCTCTCAAGATTCTTGGGCGCCACCGTGGTCGTAAAAACCATCGGCACAAACTTTAAGCAAGTGAGGCAACTCACTTCGAGCTCCACTAATTTATAATCGGCCGGCGCGGTATCGTTCGGTGTGCCGCCCAAAGTCCCGTCAAACGGATCATCAATATTCCGGACCGTTGTCTTGACCGTAAAATTAACGTTATCAAACTTAATAACTTGAATTTGGGGAATTGCGCCCGCCGGCACTCCTCCTTGAGTCCCAACGCTGTCGTAAGTCATATTTCTCAAAATCTCGACTTGTCGGTTAAAAACCGACGTGGCTGCTCCTCTGATTTCTAAATTATTTACGGTGTCGAGAATTGAAAAATAAACTAAATAAATTCCGCCAAAAAGCATCACGATAATCGCGACGCTAATCACCACATCAATCAGGCTGAAGCCTTTTTTCATACCAATCTAAATTATACCATTCCGTAAACTCCTTCTCACCAAGTTCCAACTTGTGTTCAGGGGCAACTCTCGCAGGCTCTGCCAGCTTGGTTCCCGAATCTTCGAGGGGTAGCAGTGCCGAGAGGGTAGGGCGACTTTCGCCGCTGGAGCGAAAGAACGCCCGGTGCCGCTGAACACACGTCAGGAACTTATCCCACTATTGGCTCAACCCCTGCGAAATCGAGTAAATCGGCGTGATGATCGAAATGGCCACAAAACCCACAAACAGACCCATAAAAAGCAGCATCACCGGTTCGAGGAGTGTGGTTAAATTCCGCACTTTATTATCCACTTCCTCCGTGTAATATTCCGACAAATAAAAAAGATTGTCTTCCAAGTTGCCGGTGTTTTCCCCAATCTTAATCATGCCGCACAAAAGAATGGGAAAAAACTTCTCGTTCAAACTCAAGTATTCGGCCAATTGCTGTCCTTTCCGGATATTCTCATCCGCGTTAGCTAGCGCCCGCCGGTAAACCAAATTATTAAAAGTGCTCGCCGTAATCGTGACCGCCTCCACAATTCTAATCCCGCTTTTAAGGAGCAGCCCCAAAATTCGAGTGAAGTTGGCCATATTAATGTTAATAGTGAGTCCCGAGAGTACCGGCACCATAAAAACCGATCGATCAAAAAAATATTTAAAAACCGGCAGTCGAATCAACAATCTAAAAATCACTATGAGCAGTATCCCTCCGACCAACAATTCCCAACCGTACTGCTTAGTAAAATTTAGGACCTCAATCAGGATTCTCGTGGTGGCGGGCAATTTTATGTTCAAACCCGTAAAAACTGGAATGATTTTCGGGAAAACTACGAAAGTCAAAAAACCGGTGATGGCGAGAGTGGCTATCAAAATCACCATTGGATAAACCATGGCCGACCTAATTTTACTTCTCAAAACCTTAGCTTTTTTGAGTTCGTCCGCTAAATAAAGCAAGTTTTGAGCGAGCGTACCGCTCGTCTCGCCCACTCGAATGATATTGATAAAAAAATCCCCGAAGATGTGCTGATGGGCCTGAAGGCTGTCGGCCAAAGACTGACCCTTTTCAATGTCGCCAATCAGTCGGTCCACGATCTCGATGAGCGTCTTTGAGGTGATTTGATTGCGAATGATCTTAAGGCCCTCCACTAAAGGCAAACCGGCCTTAATCACAATCGCCAAGTGCCTGGCGAAATCAATCTTTTCCTGAACCGAAAGCCGTTCAAAAAAAGCTGGAAAACCCCCGTGGGCTGATTTTTTAGAACTCGGCATAGAAATCTATGACTCCTGTCATAAGTTATTAGTTACCAGTCATAGGTTATTCGTGAATAATCCTCAACACCTCCTCCAAACTCGTCTTTCCCTCGAGAGCTAGCGCCAAACCATTCTGAAGCATCGTCTTCATCCCGTTTTTAATGGCGGCGTCCTTTATTGTTTGGTTATTTGCGCGAGCCATAATCAGTTCCCGAATTTCGTCGTTCACCTCGATCACTTCCCGAATGCCGATCCTGCCTTTATAACCAATTTTCCCGCAAGTCGCGCAACCTTCGCCAATGTAAAAAACTGGCTGCTTGTCTTTTAAACCAGGAATCATCTCTCTCACGCTTTGAAGCTCACTCGCGCTTAGATCCCGTTTCTTTTTACAGTCCGGACAAATCATTCTGACCAACCTTTGTCCCATCACAATATTAATCGTCGAAGCGATCAAAAATGGCGGCACGCCCATATCCATCAGTCGGGGAAAAGTGGTCGCCGCGTCATTGGTGTGAAGGGTAGATAAAAGCAAGTGACCAGTCAGCGCGGCGTTGACCGCGATCCCCGCCGTTTCTTGATCTCGAATTTCACCAACCATAATCACGTTCGGATCCTGACGCAAAATTGACCGGAGGCCGTTCGCAAAAGTCAGACCCACTCTTGCGTCTGCCTGCACCTGCGTGATGCCCTCAAGTGAATACTCAATCGGATCCTCCACCGTAATAATCGAAGTCTCTGGCACATTCAGTTTTTTGAGAATCGTGTAAAGCGTCGTGCTCTTCCCAGAACCCGTCGGGCCGTTCGCCAAAATCATCCCGTAGGGCTTCTTGATCGCCCGCTCCACTTTTTTAAGTTCCTCCGGCGCAAACCCCAAATCTTCCAAAGTGAAAGTTTGTGTTTCGGCAAGCAATCTCAAAACGGCATTCTCTCCGTAGTAAGTGGGCATAATCGAAACCCGCACATCAATCGCTCCCACTCCGTCCGGATCGGTCTTGAATCTTCCGTCTTGAGGCAAAAAGTGTTCGTCCGTCCGCAGTCCCGACATCACCTTAATCCGACTGATAATCTCCTGGTGGAGTGATTTGGTGATAAAAATCTTATCAAAAATATCATGGAGCATCCCATCAATCCTAAATCTCACCCTGATTTTATCCGGCGTGGGATCCAAATGCACATCCGAAGCTCTCGCCACGTAAGCGTACTTCACAAACAAATTGACCAAACTCACAATCGAAACTTCGTCGATGGGCTTCGTAATTTGCTTCTCAATATCAAGCTTTAGGGAAGCAACATCCACCACTTCTTTTTTCTTAGGCGGATTCTCAATTTTGCTTTCGTCTTTTTTAGGACCAAAAATAGCCATCGATAGTTTTCTTACTACTTTATTATAGTTTATTATAGCACGAAGCCAAATCAGCTAAAACCAAGTTAACCCAGCTCCACGACTCCACAGCCGCGGCTTCAGGGCTATTCCCTTCGGGACCATACTGCCAATTCCTCCACGTCACACCTATGGCTTCCGTGGGGCTGGGCGAATTCCCCAGTCCTCTTGTGATTAGTCATTTGTTACAATAATGTCATGTCCTCAAAATCCATCATCTGGCTCGGCATGATCGTGGGCTCGACGGCCGGCAGTTTTATCCCCTCTCTCTGGGGCTCCGGCGTTCTTTCTTACTCGTCTCTTTTATTTTCTACCCTCGGCGGTGTCGCCGGCATCTGGCTCGGGTTTAAATTGAGCCGGTGATTAGGTTTTCTTAGTGAAGAATGAACTTAGAAAACCAATCATCCTGAGGAGCAAGGCGAGGAGGTACCAAACACACTAGTGTGAGGTACCGAGTGCACTTGCGACGTAGGATTACCTTTTTATTTAATCAGTCAAAAATATTCACGAGATACTGGTCAATTTCGCGCTGGGACAAGTCGTATAAATATTTGCCGCTGTTATGTAAATCAGTCGCAAGCGCTACGCCCACAAAACGCCAGTGCCACGGCTCGAATTGATAGTACGAATTGTTGGAAGGGTAAGAGAGCACCAAGCCGAACTTGTACGCGTTTGTCTCCAACCATTTATAAGCTTT
>JACQBP010000047.1 GCA_016194445.1 Candidatus Liptonbacteria bacterium
ACCAAAAAGACTACCGCAAAAACTATGATTTTTTTCATAAAAAGTTAATAAATTATCTAAAGAGACCTTTCTTCCATTATATAGGAAAATAACCACAAACAACCCTTCCGCTTATCCCCAACCAGGTATTGAAACTGCGATTACTAGGCTTCGCTGGTCGTCGGAGGCGGCCAGTCGAAGTTCTACTACCTGGCCAATCAAAAAAGCTCATCATTGTTTCTCTCCCTTTAGAATTATCTTTTGAGTAAAACCTCCACGTTCTTCCAATTTCTTTCTTCGCAATTCTTCTACTGTTCTATAGTCAGGCAATTGTTTTAGCGCCTCAACCACTTCCATAATATCAGCCAATTCTTCCGGATCGCCCGCTTCCGTGAATTCTTTTGCCTCCTCTCCCAGTTTTCTTACAAGCTCCGCCTTATATTCTTCGGAAGAAGTGATTCTCCTTTCGTAAGTGACTCCTTTTTTATCAAGAATTTCAGGAATTTTGTCCCTAACTAATTTGTTGTAGCTTCCCATAGTTCTTAGCTACACTTACACAAGTTGAGCGACGGCCTGAACGTGCTTCATAAGCGTCGCCACATACCCCGCCTCGTTGTCGTACCAAGATAAAACTTTCACCAAATCCCCGTCAATCACTTTTGTAAATGAAAGATCCACAATCGCGCCATAAGGCATTCCCACAATGTCCGATGAAACTAACTGTTCCCGCGTCACCTTTAAAATCCCCTGCCACCTCGGACTCTCCGCCGCGTCTGTCAAAATTTGATTGATTTTTTCCGCGGTCGTTTTCTTTTTTGAAACAAAAGTGATGTCCGCAATCGAACCGGTCACGACCGGCACCCGGAAAGCCACCCCGTCAAATTTTCCTTCGAGCTCTTTAATCGCGCGTGTCACCGCAATCGCTGCGCCGGTGGTTGAAGGCACAATATTTTGCGCCGCCGCCCGCCCTCGCCTAAAATCACTCCCTTTTACTGGTCCATCCACAATCGACTGCGTCGCCGTGTATCCATGAACCGTACTCAAAATTGCTTTTACAATTCCCGGATTCTCGCTCAAAACCTGAATCACCGGCGAGGCGGCGTTGGTCGTGCAAGATCCGTTCGAAGTTAGCTCCACCGTCTTCAAATCCGCTTCATTCACCCCCATCAAAACCGTTTTTCCGGCTACTTGTGGTGAGCTTGCCGAACCATCCGTGTCTTTCGCTGGCGCTGTGATCACCACCCGCTTCGCTCCGGCCTCAATATGCACCTTCGCTTTTTCGTAAGATTCAAACACTCCCGTTGATTCGATGACAATATCAATCTTCAAATCTTTCCACGGCAACTGCGTCGCGTCTTTTATTTGTAAAAATTTTGTCTCCTTGCTATCAACAGTTAAAACTCCTTTTTCCTTGTCGCTTGTCACTTGTCTCTCAAAGGTTCCATAAACCGTATCGTACTTCAAAAGGTAAGCGAGATTCTCCAAATCCCCTAAATCATTAATCGCCACAATTTCAAATCCAAGATCTGCTGCGTCCTCCGAAGCCTTGTCGAAGGAGGAGCGAAAAAACAACCTCCCAATCCTCCCGAAACCATTGATAGCTACTCGTGCGATTTTCATTATCGTGCCTTTCCTTCCAATTTATCCCTAAGACCCTTAAGCAATCCGAGATATCCTGGAAAACGGGCATAAACTTCGTCTGCCAAGTTTTCGTCATAAGTGTGAGTGGTTAAATTTCGGTCCTTTATCATCTGAAGCCATTTTGGGTCGTCGTCAATTATTCCAAATTTAAACGCTTCATCTAAGCACTCCCGAGGCGATCGGCAAATTATTTCTTGTTCCCGTAAAAATTTCTGAACCGACTTCCAGCCCAATTCAACCGTAAACTCAAACCTCTTAATAGCGGCGTCTCGATTAGTGATATTTTTCTCTTTGCCCAAAATCTCTTCCAACCGGCCAAGGCACTTAATAAAAGAATCTAAAAAATCTTTCATGGAAATTAGCTCAAATTTTTTGCGTACTCAAGCACGTTATTCCTAAAATCGCCGCTTACCGAATTTAAATCAACCACATCAACCTTACGCAGGGTTGGAATATTTTCAACCTCTTCCAAAATTTTCACCATCACTCCCCAAGGCACTTCTTTCCTCCCCAAAATCCCGATATCAATATCCGAAGTTTCTAAGGCGTCTCCCTTCGCCCAAGAACCAAAAAGCACCATCCGATACTCTTTTGATAAGTGGGTAGCCACAACTTTCTTCACTTCTTTAATAATTGCTTCTTTATCCACGAAGCTATTCTACCAAAAAACAAACCAGAAATCCACCCGCTAGAAACTATAGCCCAAACCTTTAAACAACCTCCCAATCCTCCCAAACCCATTAATTGCGACTCTCACCATTTTATAGAAAAACTAATTCTTCCTGGATTTTACTAAGACCTCTTCAATTTTCTGAACCCGTCTTTCAAGCGTCTCCAACCGCTCAAGATCGGCCTTAGCTGTTAATGTCTTCCTTAAATCCTCAATCTCCCGCCTTATAAATTTAAGCTCATCATCAATTCTCGATAAGTAATCAAAAACCGACCGAAAATTGCTGCGCGTCTCTTCTTGAAAACTATCAAATTTACCTTCTAGCCCATCAAACTTCCCTGCAAGCCCACCAAATTTACTCTCTAGTCCATCAAACTTCCCCTCAAACTCCTCAAACCCCACCTCAATCTTGTCAGTTCTCACCGCAAGTCCTTGCTGCCCTTCAAGCAGTGTATCGAGTTTGCCATCCATGTCTTCCAAAATAACCCCGAACTGCCGCGATTGTTGATCTGTGTCCCTATTTTTAGATTTCTTTTCTTTGGTCATATTCAAAATCAGAACATTAAACCTAATTTCGTAAATAATCGCTCTTGCGAAACCACTTTTTTGCCCCGCACCTCCTTTCGTCTTTCTCTAATATCCATCACCTCCTCCAAGTAAACCAAAAACTCTCGAAACTTGGAGTCAAGCTTTTTCAGCCGCAGGTATTCTTCTTTAGAAATAGTAATTTTTGCCATACTGGAATCATATCAAATCCTTCACTGTGGTCAAATTTATCGCAAAACCAAATCCTCAACCCACAACACCCGAAAGTCTATCCAAAACCTCCTGCCGCTTCTCTATGGTCCAATTTATGTCATCCTCCCCTACAGCCTTAACCGATTCAAAGAATCGAACAATCTCTTCCTTCGCCTCCATCAAGGTTTTCCGAGTTGATTCGTCCGTAGCCAAATTAGGATCAACCTCCATCGTCGCCTTAAAATAATCCAGGTACTTGGAGTTCAGGCGGCTCAAATCAGAATTTTCTCCTTTAACCGGAACAAAATGCTTTGCCCTCTTTGCAATCTCTTTCCAAAAACCCGCATCATCAGCAAATACCTCTAACTTCCCGGAAGCCTTAAGTTCTTCTGTTCTTTCCTTATCTACTATATAGGTAACCTCCAACACCTCCCCTTCTTCTAAATTTTCCCGACCTACCTGCGCATAAACATCCGAAACTCGAACTCTGCCTTCGCTAACTTTTCTAAGCACCGCTGGATCCAAGTTCATCGCTTCATTCCATTCTCCGCCCTGTTTCAAAAATTTTCCCGTATCTTCCCACTCCCCAGTCGTATCAATGATCCTCGTCACCACTGGATCGTTCCCTCCATAAGAAAGCGGAATCTCACCCTTCGTCCCCGGCATCGAAAAACTAAAAGGTCTAACCGCATTCTCCTCGCCAGCAACCAATTTCGAAACCGCTTCGTTATTTCTAAAAACTCGATAAAAAACTTTCGGCCGATTCTTATCGCCTTCAAAAACTTCTCCTTCTAAACCAACTTCTCGCCCCACTCCTTCAATCAAGTTCACCAATTCATCATCAGTCAAAACTTTCTCTTGTCGCTCCAACTTTTCGCTAAGAGCTTTTTGAAATTTTGCCTCCAGCTCGGCCGAGTTATCTTTTTCAACTTTAATACCCTCTCCGGGAAAAATCTGCTCACTCTGTTCTTCTGTGTTGTCGGTTGGAAAACCCTCAAATCTCATACCCTCTTTTTACCACTTTCAATCATTAAATTCCACCCGATCCCCAATCTTGAATCCATATTTCCCCACCGTCCCCGCGTTCACTTCCAAAACTTTATCCACCGCCTCCGGCGGATGATAAGTCGTGAGACCAAAGACAGTTTTACCGGGCTCTGGTTGAACATTCTCCGCAAACCCAACGACTCTGTTCTCCTTGATCCAAACCAAGTCGAGCCCGAACTTCATATCCTTCATCCAAAAACCGTAATCGCCGGGATAGTTAAAAATAAAAAGCATCCCCTGATTCTCGTCCAACTTCTCCCGCCCCGAAAGCCCGCGCGCCCTCGCCATCATATCTTCCGCCACCTCCACTTTAAAAACCTGATCGCCAATTTTAATTTCGCTGGTAGGGAGCGCCTGCTTCCCCTTGAAACCAAAATACGCCCCTCCCAAAACCACCAAAACCAAAATTGTAATTAGAGACCAAATCAATTTACGATTCATTAAAAATTCGTATAATTAGTATCCATTCGCATATTAGCAACGATACGCAAAGGCGAATATCACAATCCCCGCCGCCACCGACACGCTCAAGAACTTCTTTCTTAAAGTTTTGATTATTTCTTAAAAATTTTCGATTTTAGTTTACGCGCCTCATCCACAAAAAAATTCTTCCATTCTGCGTGATCAATTTTTTTAAGCATCCGGGGAAAGTCGCTTGATTTAGCAGCTTCGGAAAATCTCGCGCCTAGTTCAATCGCCGAAATATCCCAGTCAAATTTAGCCTTGGCATCTAGGATTAGTTTTTCAAAATCATATCGCTCCTCTCTAATCGTGAAATAAATATCAATAAAGTCCCTGGCCCTGGGCTTCATAACCACAGTATGAACCTTATCAACGCCAATGTCGTAAATATCCTCGATGGCCAGTTTTTTATATCGTAACCCCTTATTGATTCTTGGAAAAGGATAGTAATTGAAATCAACCTTCAGTTTCTCGTTATCAGTAAAAGTGATGAAGAGGCTGTAAAGACCGAAAACTTTTTTGGTTTCGATTTTTTTAATCTTTAAAACCCCGGCTTTGTTCTCAAAAAACTTAGCGACCAAAGGAAAGTTAACTTCTTGCTTTTCGGTAAAAAAATCTAAATCCTCCGAAAGACGGTGTTTTAAGTAAAATTCAGCCAAGGCCGTTCCACCGGCTAGGTAATATCGGCTCGCGAAATAATCCTCGCTCGAAACTCGATCTAAAACCTCCTTTTGGTGCGGGGTTAAGATAGTTTCCGGTTTTTGCTTTTGGGCCATAAAATAAATTCAAGAAACTTTCGATATTCAGGATCAATTCGGTCTTTAAGGAACGGCCAGTTTTGCCTGACTAGTCTCTCGCTTATTTTTTCGCCGGCCGTGCCGTAGTTAATCATCTGCTCAAGCCGCCAAATTTGGTAGCCTTCCGGGTCGGCTTTTTTAAACTCCTTTTCATCCACTGACCAGTTATACATACAACTATTCTAACACAAAACCAATAACTCTCCAATTTAAATTTGCGCCAATTCGATTAGTATAATTAGTATCCATTCGTATATTAGCAACGATACGCAAAGGCGAATATCACAATCCCCGCCGCGACCGACACGTTCAAGGACTCCTTCCTCCTTAATAAACCTTTTTCATTTCTAGGGTGGTGAGCCTGCCGAACCATTTTTCCTCGCATCGGAATCTCCAAAATTTTATCGCATTTATCCAAAACCGACTTCGGCAAGCCCCTAGTCTCCTCACCGAAAATAAGGGCACACTTATCCCGAGTCCTTCGAGGGGCCAGCGTAATTTTCTTCAATTTCTTATTCACTCTCTTATCCCGACGATCGTTAGGATAAGATAGCGAACGGTATTTATAATAAGGGATTGATCGCTTGTCCTGCTCCACCGCCAAAATTTCATAACCGCCGCCAGCCGGCGTCCGCCCGCCGGCGGATTTCCTTAATTTCTTATAAACCGCTCCAAAGTTTTTAAAGTGCTCCCACTCGACTGTCTTCTCCGCTCCCAGCGCCACTTTTGCAAAATCCACCCGAAATTTCCCAAATCGATCTAAGGGTGAAGGCGTCACTCCAACTAAATAAATTTTCGCCACCCCCGCTCCATCCGCGGTTCTAAATACGGAAGCTACATTATATACGCTCCGAATGTTGTGCAAAACGACAGCGATTTCCATTATTCGTATTCTATAGTGGATAAGAGTTTTTCGGTAGTCTTCGCACCAACATTCCAACATTCTGCAGAATGTTGGAATGTTAAAATCTTTGTAACAAAAAACTCCCCCACAAAATCTGGGGGAGAAATAAAGAGATTTGCGGAAGACACCCTCATCCTCGGGACTCCACCCGTGCGCGGGCCCCGCCCAATCGTCGTCGAGCCACAGACCATCCTCGAACCGGCCGAGCTCGGAGACGTGCGTGGGGCCGTCGGAGTCGCTGATTTGTTTCATACCAATATATATCCACTCACCCAACGGCTGGTTTTGATACTTCAGCCGGTAATGAGGGCCGACTTCGGCCGGACAGAGTTCCAATCCTAATTCTTTCGCCCTCTCATAAATTCGATCCGTTCGCGTGTATCCCGTAAATCCCAAATCCGCCACGGTTAAACGAATCAGAGTGGCCTCTTCCGAATTTTTGCCAGAAACAAATTCGGGACTCTGAAACATATCTTTGGCGTATTCGGATATTTTGATTCCAGCCGTCTTCAGTTCTTTTAGCAACTGCTCGGCTGATTTGCCGCCAATCTCCACTTTCTCCTGTCGGATTTTTCTATCCGGAAACGAAGTGTAAATATGTTCGAGATTGTCCGGTAGTTTCTGAAATATCCCCGGCTCGAGCTTCCCAACGTATGCCATCGTATTTTCGTTGATGTCTTCGGGTCGCCGTGCAATTTGCTCGCGAGCGCACTCAAAAACCACCGGCATGTCTTCTTCTGGATTTCTTTGCTCCCGTAACTCCAGAATTCTCGGATCTCTTTGGTATCCAAAACCTTCGATTTTACCATTAATTTCATACAAGAAAACCAAATCGTCTTTTTGAAGCCCCCTTCCGCTCTTCACTTTGTTTTCAATCGCGGTTAAAAATTTCATGTCTCTCGCTTTCTTTTCGTACTGCGCTCCGTCCGGAAATTCTTTGAGCTTTTCCTGCACCACGCCGCCAATATGCGAATCCAAGTTTTGCTCGGCGGCCACCCCGCGCACTTCGGCGATGCCACCTTCCTGTGTTCTGATCGCCGCCCGGGGAATAGTCGGCTTGCCGTCTCGATCTAGAGAATAGTAAACATAAAAATCTCCACCTTTGAGTTGGGTCTCCGCTGTTGACTCTCCGGCGGTGCACCAGCCCGTGCCGTGGCCTTGCAGAGATTCGACCAGCGGCATGTGATCGGAATTTTGATCGTACTTCATCCATTTTCCTAGCGTAACTGAAAGCTGATCAACCGAAGCTGGCGTTACTTTCTCGATCGCCCAGGCGTAGAGCTTGGCAAAGTTTTCACTCTGAATTAGTTTTGAAAACTTTTCTTTGTCTTCCGCTTCCAGCGCGACCAGGCTAATTTTTTCTCCTTTGTGTTTTTTCTCAATCGCATCGAGCACGTAAGCCAGCGCCTCGCGGTTCAAATCTGGAAAAGGTTTAGTGGTCCCTTTTGATCGTTTCGTGAATTGCTTTTTCGCCTTGTCATACTCGCCCATACCCAAAACGCTCCTCGTCGCATAGTATTTGAGCCAATCCGGGTAGGTGGCGTCGGGTGATGATAGGTAATCAACCCAAGTGTCGAGCGAGCTTTGTTGATCAGCGATGATGACCTCGGTGAGTTGTCCCCGCGTCTCGTCAGTGATTTCAACTTCTCCATGCCCCTGCTCTCTCGCGATTCTTCTTTGGTTATCAAAATATCCCTCCGGAATTTCTTCGGGTTTAATCACGAATTTATCGTAGAGTATCCGCTTGAGCGCCTCAATTCCCCGCTCCCGCTTTTCCGGGTCTTTTCGGTCTAAAATCTCCTGGAAACGATTGAGGTAGTTTTGAATCCGCTCCTCCGGGTCTTGGGATATTTTTTCGCCAGTCTTCTCCTCGGTGCGTTTAGCCGCCGACTCTACTTCTTCGGCATTGTGGAGGTCGTACTTTTGCTTCAAAAATTCCAGGTTTCCCATAGACATATCTTATCTAAAATTATAAGAAATTAAAATATACTCATATTCAATCGGCGCCAGCGGCTTTAAACAAGCCTCCCACTAACATTCTAACATTCTGCAGAATATGAGAATATCGGTTATAAAAATACTACTCGTATTCAATGGTCGCCGGCGGTTTTTGGGTAACGTCATACAAAACCCTATTCACACCATGAACCTCACGCACAATCCTACTAGAAATTTTCTCTAAAAGTTCACTCGTTTATACTTCAATCTTAAAGCCAATTTCAGGGGGTGTCAAGCATTTTTACTTATCCACTTGACAAGCTTTCTTTACAGGAGTAATATGGTATTATAAAACATATGGCTCAGAATCTATACAAAAAAATAAAAGAGCTACGCGAGCAAAATAAATTCTCCCAAGAGTATCTCGCAGAACAACTTAGGGTTTCTCGCCCCACTTATATGCAGATTGAGAAGGGAGAAAGAGACATTACCGTGCCAGAAGCAAGAAAACTTGCTCTGATTTTTGGTTTGAGTTTAGAGGACTTTCTTGGAGATGAGGTTTCTGCTCTTCCTGATGTGGTGTTGAAAAAAGAAAAGGCGAAAAAAAAAGAAAGCGATATTCGTATTGTCATGCCTCGAGCGGATGTGAAGAAATTCAAAGAAGTGCTCTTGTATGTTTTAAGCAAGATCGGAGCAAAACCGAATATCGGAGAAACCGCCCTCTATAAGCTCTTGTATTTTATTGACTTTGATTTTTATGAGAAATTTGAAAGCCAACTTACTGGGGCGCGGTACATAAAAAATCATTACGGCCCTACTCCGGTTGAATTCAAAAAGATTGTTGAAGGGATGGAGAAAAAGGGAGAGGTTGAGCGCGTTAAGAGCAGTTACTTTCAGTATGATCAAAAAAAATATCTCCCGCGCAGGGAGCCGGATTTAAGCAATCTCTCGGCACAGGAAATTAAACATATTGATGAGGTACTTGCTCGACTATCAGATAAAAACGCGAACGAGCTTTCCGCTTACTCTCATAGCGATGTGCCGTGGAGAGTGCATAAGCCGGGAGAGACGATCAGTTACGAAAGCGTATTTTACCGAGACGAGGATCACTCTGTAAGAAATTACGACGATGAACTTTAGTGAAACCGATGAATTCTCAAAAGATTTCAAGCGATTATCAAAAAAATATAGATCCCTGCCGGACGATTTGCTTGAATTCAAAAGAATCGTATCAGAAATTCCTCTTGGTAGTGGGAAGCATTTTGTAGTGTTGCACGAAAACGAGGAGGTAAAGATTCTAAAGGCGCGCCTATTCTGTAAATATCTCAGGGGCGCGTCTTTGCGTATCACTTATGCTTATATCGTGGCCTCAACAACTATCCATTTTATAGAACTGTACTTTAAGGGCGAGCAGGCAAACGAAGATAAAAGTCGTATTAACGAATTTCTGCGTCAATTAAAAACAAATGGATAACTTTACTAAAATTAAATGCTTGGGGTGTGGCGTACTTCTCGCCGCGATTATTGGCGCAGAATCGCTCCCCCTCGTTTGCGACAAGTGCCACCCTGTTTCAATGCCGCATCTGCCAGAGAATAACTATACCGTAGGAACCGCTTCTGTGGTTGCTGTTTCCGGAATTTCAGATACAGCAGTTACGAGTGTTTTCGAATGGCCCGATGTAAGTAGTTAATTTATAGAAATTGAATCAGGGCAATAAATTAAAAGGCTTTTATAAGCAATAAGCAAAATAGCTTTAGAATATATCGGATTGATTATTTCCATGGTCACTGTTTTTATGTTTAGGGAAAGATTATTGAGTAAAATTAATAATTAAATTTTATGAAGAAAAATTATTTTAAAATAGTAGTGGGTGCGGTAATAATTTCATTAGTGGGTGTTTATGTTATTGATTATTTTTCTCATCTGTTATTCTCAAGTCCAATGGAGACAACTCCATACTTTTTGGCAAAACTAACTCT
>JACQBP010000048.1 GCA_016194445.1 Candidatus Liptonbacteria bacterium
AAAACGATTTCGTCGGTGTCAGTGATTTTAATGCTCGACGGGAGATCAAAAATTTCATCAAAGCTTGGGTTACGAGTGGCAAAACTTAAACCTCGAAAAAGAACCAGAGTGCTCGTACCGAATTTTACGCCCCAACTGGCGTCGCCGTCACTCGCTTCGGCTAAGAGCTTAGCTCGCCGCAGGGCGTGGGCCGAATTCATCACCGCGATCGAAAGGTCGTTGCGAGTTTGGACGGATTCGTAAACTGGAATGGAAAAAATAAGCAAAATGGCGAGGATGGCCACAACCAGCAAAACCTCAAGTAAAGTAACGCCGGAGTTGGCCTTGAGCTTGAACATCCCAGTACTACAACTTTGATTTATAATACGAAATCAACCTTTTTGCTAAAAAGCGACGACCCCCCGTGGTTTTAAAATAATGTTCTCGGCGCTTGGCATCGTTTTCGTTTGTACAAGCTTCGAAGTATATAAGTTTCATAGGTAGTCTTGATTTTGTACTTTGCGATTTACCACTCTGATGCTCTTCTAGTCTTTTCTTGAGGTTGTTAGTAAAACCAATATATCGATTATCGTCACGCATACTTTCTAAAACATAAACATAGAAGAGCATCGTCAAAGTTGTAGTACTGGGCATAATATCTTGGTTAACTTTTATTGATTCCACCTAAGAGACTGTAGATAGGGAGGATTACCGAGAGAGCCACCGCGATGACGCCAAGCCAGACAATGACCAAAAGAATGGGCTCTAAAATAATGGCCATGTTTTTGGTGGTGGTGTCGGCTTTTTTGTCAAAAATTTCACCGATCTTGATCAAAGTTTCGGAGAGGCGACCAGATTCAACGCCTGAGATAATCATCTGTTGAACCGGCGTGGGGATAAGTTTTGAGATTTTTGGATAATTAGTGAAACCCTCATGGAAGGATTTCCCCTCTTCGATGCTATCGCGGAGATGGAGATAAAATTTTTGATAACGCCTGACAACGGTGGCTTGATGGAGTGAGTCGAGCGAGCGAGTAACCAAGAGGCCAGCGTCTAAAAGATTGCCCAAAACATAACCAAAGCGGGCTAATTCTATTTCTTGAATTAACTTTTTTATGCCAGGAACGGAGAAGAGAATCGACTGGCCGAGATAGCGAGTTTTGGAATAAAAGAAAAGGATATAAACGCTCACCGCAAAAACCACGATCACAATAGGTACCACCAAAGCGCCGTAGTGGCCCAAAAAACTGCCGATGAAGATAGTAATGCGGGTTATAATGGGCAGTTTAATGCGGAGTTCGCTGAAAATTTTAGCGAGGCGAGGGAGGACAAACCAAGAGATGCCGGTGCCAATCACGAGCGTGAGAGAAAAAACAATCACAGGATAAATCATCGCCGAGCGCACTTTTGATTTCAATTCCCGGTCTTTTTGTTGCTGGGAAGCGACGATGCGGAGATTTTCCGGTAAGCGACCAGTTTCTTCGCCTAGCCGGATCAGAAAAATGATGTGGGGCGGGACAAGATCGGTGTCTTCGAGGGCTTTCCATAAAAAAGAGCCACCTTGGATTTCTTCCTCTAAAAAATCAATGGCCGCAATTAATTTTTTGGATCGGATTTCGGCCTTAATGGAATGGATAGCGGAGGCGATATCTAAACCGGAAGTAAGCAAAATGGCCAGATTTTCGAGAAAATAATCCTTCTCTTTGGCAAGACCGAAATTAAAAAAACGGTTGAGTTTAGGAACCGCTTTCGGGACAGGATTTTTGCCGGATGGGGTGGGCATGATTTTTTAGATCCAACAGCGACTAACGCTAGCTGTGGGACGAGACGACCCGCAGGAGTTCTTCGATGGTGGTGAGGCCGCTTTTAACTTTTTCGATGCCGTCTTCGAATAGGGTGTGGAAACCCGGACGCTTTTTGGCGACTTCGAAAATTTGCTGGGACGAAGGATTATGAAGAATGAGATCTTGAATTTGCTGATTGATTTGAATAAATTCGAAAACGGCGGTTCGGCCTCGATAGCCAGTCATGGTGCAAGCGCCGCAACCTTTGCCTTTGTAGAGCGTGGTTACGTCTTTCGGGAAGTAATTTAAAAGGTTGGGTGAGATTCTGGCAAGGTCGTCTTTGGTGACCGAGACACTGGAGCGGCAATTCTCGCAGATTTTTCGAACCAAGCGTTGAGCGACGATGAGTTCGAGAGTGGAGGCAATCAGGAAAGGCTCGACATGCATATCGATCAAGCGAGGAATGGCGGTCGAGGCATCGTTCGCGTGAAAGGTGGAGAGTAGGAGATGGCCGGTTAAGGCGGCATTGACCGCAATCTCGGCTGTGTCGGGTCCGCGAATCTCACCGACTAAGATGATGTTTGGATCTTGGCGGAGGATGGACGGCAAACCTTTTGAAAAAGTTAAATCAGTTTGTCGGTTAACTTGGATTTGGTTCACCCCTACAATCTTGTATTCGACCGGATCTTCAATGGTCATAATGTGAACTTCGGGTTTATTGAGAATTTTGATTAAAGCATAGAGGGTAGTAGTTTTGCCGGAGCCGGTGGGACCGGTGACTAAAATCATGCCAAAAGGTTTTTTGGCGGATTCGGTGATGATATTTTGATCGGTCACGGAGAGGCCAAGGTCGCTTAAAGTAAAACCGCGGACGTATTCGGCTAAAACTCGGATGGCAACTTTTTCACCGTCTAGGGTTGGCACAATCGAGATTCTTAGATCGGTAACCCTGCCGTTTTTAATGTAACGGATGGCGCCATCTTGGGCGGCGAAATGTTCATCAATCCTTAAATGAGCTTGAACTTTGATCCGGTTCAAGATATTCGAGTACTGATCCTTGGGAATGCGGCCAACTTCCTGTAAGACGCCGTCCACTCGAAATCGAACGTTTACTTCCAGTTCCAAAGGTTCGAAGTGGATATCCGATGCTCGCGTGGCTAAAGCATCCTCGATGATTTCTTCGATAATACTCGGGGCAATCCGCTTTTGATCCTTGATGATTTTAATAAATCTGGCCTCGAGACTTTGACGATAATTGTAGAAAGTTTGTTCGATATCCTCACTCATGGCATAGGCGAGAGTAACGTTCTTGCCGGGGAAAATTTTTCCGAGTTCTTGAACGAGATCTTTTTGAGTGGGGTTGTCGGTGGCCACGACCACACTTTTTTCATCTTCTCTAAAAAGAACCACCCGCTTTTCTTTGGCGAGAGCTTCAGAAATTTTTAGCACTTGTTCTTGATGAGGTTGGTTGGTGTTTAGATCAACATAAGGAACGCTAAATGATTCGGCGAGCGTTTGCCCGAGGATGTTGCGATTAATCAGTCCTTCCGAGGTTAGATAATCGATAATCGAGATGTGATGTTCTCGGCTGAATTCTTCGGCGCGCTTCAAATTTTCCGGACTGATATAATTTTGCCGGAGAAGAATTTCTTTGATTTTCTTTTCGTCAATTTGCATGAGAGTAAGTATTTAAATTATCGCTCATAAATACCAACCAATTCGGCTTTTTCGATGAGGAGCTTGTTTACAATACTTTCCAAAGTGGCTCTATCCCTAATACTCTCGGTTTCAATAATAGAATCGCTAAGCGCGTAAAGTTTGAAAAAGTAGCGGTGTGGTTTTTTGTCCGGCGGGCAGGGTCCAAGGTAGCCGATTTTGCCCGCATCATTTTGTCCTTCATGGGCGCCAGGAGGAACACTTTCTTGTTTGATGATTTCAGTTTTGGGATCGATGTTCCAAATAAGCCAGTGGGTGAAAGTGCCAGAGGGAGCATCCGGATCGTCCATAATTAAAGCGAGAGACTTCGCTTTTTCGGGAACGTTTTGGATGTGGAGTTCGGGATTGATGTTGCCGCCGTCGCAAGTAAATTTGGTCGGGATTTTTTGGTTCGACTCAAAGGCGGGGCTTGAGATAAGCATCGGATTTTTTAGAATTTGATTCGGTTTTTTTGATCGAAGGAGATCATAAACTCCTACCACGACTAGTAAGATTATAACAATTAAAGCAAACTTTTTCACACCTTAATTTTAACAAAAAAAAGAGCGCCGATACAGCGTTCGGCGCCCAATGGATATGGGGATTACCGCTACTTTGGCTTGTCCCCGTCGTAAATACCACAACCGCGGGAATTCATACCGACATTCTGCAGGGATGGCTGTCCTTTCCGTTTTTTGCGTGGACCGAATTGAAGTCTAAGATTTTGACCTTCCTCGGCTTGGATTTGACTCCTCACGAAAATCAAGTCAAACATTGTGCCGGACGGCCTTCTTCTCGAACTTTGCTTCTTTGAACCTTCCTTCTCTTCCCCCGGTTCTGCCACAAACCCTCCTAGAAGTGGGATTGATGTCGCGGTGAGCTTCTGCGCTATTCTACGCCAAAGATTTTATTTCAGCAAGCCCGGTGCTACAAGTGGGATGAGTTAACTCATCATAGCTTAAAAAATTTTGAGAAATTATCCCGCTTGGTAGCTACCGGGCAAGAATTTCGGCTATTTTTCACCACTATCTGATTCTTCGAAGGCTTGTTTTAAAAGATTAAGCGTAATTTCACTACCGGGCTTGGTGATGCCCGGGTAACGCCAAGCACTGATAACTTTCCTCTTTTGGCCTACATCTTGAAGCATGGCCCAGAGTTCATAGGGGTGCTTTGGAGAACCAGCGGACTGCATCATGGCCACGGTTTTAGGCGCGATCCCCTCTTCGATTCTTTTGGGTGAATGGATAATCCTTTTGACGCGCGCCTCGGAGAGACCGTAGTAACGCATTTTAGCGCGGCTGTGGGCGGTCCAAGTCAGGGTTTTTGGATTTTTCAGAATGGGCATGTTTGCTACAGAATACCCCGATACAATAAATTTGGAAAACTGAAGTTTCGGAAAGTCCAAATTTAAGTACGGGGCAGGCAGATTGTTTACGGATATACAGATAAGAACTTCGAGATTAATATTGAGATTAATATTTAGCGACAGAATTATTATATTTGCAGTATTCACATTCCGCGCTCGAGTCTGGAGATTTTTCTTGATCTAAAGTTTTTTTGGTGTTTTCGATGGCTTTTTCAACCCAGGAGTGGTCGCCGGTGTAGGGTTCGACGAAGAGATCGAAGGAAAGAGCGGCTTTGCCGAAACCGAAACCTTCGGTTTTGTTAACCTTGGCGAAAACGAAATACCCAGTCGAGGAAACTTTGAATTTATTTTGGGTCAAGAGCCACTGGTAAATTTCCATCTGGCGGGCGTAGGAGTCATAGATCTTATAGTTTTGAGCGCCGGTGGCTTTGTAGTCAACCACCATCAACTCGCCTTTTTTATTTTCCCAGATGTCGTCGACCGCGCCGAAGACCAAAAGATCGGTGGTCTTGTGATGAAACTGAATGCCGGTGAAGTTGTGACGCCAGGTGTCGATGCTTGGATGATCGAAAGGTACGGCTTCGATCATGTGGGTGACCATGACCGGATGAGGAGTTTTATTTTTGCGATGATGGTCAAACTCTTGTTTTAGCAAGTAATCAACGGCGAGGTTGAGAGTGAAAGGAAATCCCGACGGGCGCTTCACTCCTTTTTTAACTTCAAGCCAAAAGCAACGAGGGCATTCGAGAAACAATTCAATTTTAGAACGGGAAATTTTTTGGGGCATTCTAATTTATTTAATTTTAACATGCTCCATAGGAATTAGCGAGAGAGATAAATACTTTGATTTGACCCGGATAGTAGAAATTCGGAAGGTTAAAGCTTAGAAAAATCCGAATTTCACTACCGGGTTGACTTAAGTAAAAAACGGCGGGAGTATTAGACTAGAACAAAGGAGGTTTCTGATGAACGCGACAGTAGGGATGTATTTGGGCGGTTTCGCGCTTCTTGGAATTACCGCTTGGTTTGGTGTCATGTTCTATCGGCATTGGGTCGAAATCAAGAACGCGGGCAAGGCAGCGATGATTGGATCTTGGGTGACCATAGTGCTCTTATTTGTCATCGCACTATACCTATTGGCGACCGATTTTTTCGGAACCGTGGTATGGAGCTTGACAAGGTGAATCTGGTGTGATACACTCTTTGCAGATTGGAGGTGAGGCGAATGAGTATGTCACGAAAGGCACGGGGGGTGATCGAGAGGATATTATCCTTTCAGATCGCTCTCTGTTATACGGTTCTCGGAGAGGTTCAGGTCAATTCAACTTCTGGTTGGAGTGCAACTAGAACGTTGGGTCAGAACTTGGCACTTCGGGGATTGCTCGAAGGTCGCTGAAAAGCGACGAAATCAGAGGGCTCCATAGGATGGGGCCTTTGTTTTTTATTGAAATTGGAGCCACTATCTTTTCATACGATCGTACGAAAAGATAGTAGGACCGTTTTTTATGTTTTATCTCTGTTTGATTCTAGCTAAAGCGCCATAAAGGCCGCCGAAGTCACCGAGGGTGGCTTTTTTAATTTTTGGGAGATTGTCTGGAAAAGCACGCATAATTTTTTTCAAGTGAATTTCTACCCGAGGAATTTTGATGCCGATTTTTTTCATCATCGAGCCGCCGATCACCACCACATCTGGTGACCAGTGGACGATGGTATTGTTTACACCGTAGGCTAAAATTTCAGCCATTTTATCCCAGAACCTTGCGTCTAAAATTTGGTAGGGCTTTTTGTGGTATTTTTTGGTTACAGAGCGGCCGGCGATTAGATCTTCGAGATCTTTTTTATTTTTAAAATCAATATATTGGTTGCCGGGTTCGGTGCCGAGACGTCCGCTGTCAATTTTGCCGTTTATAATTCTGCCACCACCAACGCCGGTGGAAACAGTAAGATAGGCCACGATTGGGTATCCCTTGCCAGCACCGTAAATTGCTTCACCTAAACCGACTAAGTCCGAATCATTTTCTAAAAAAACTCTAGATTTAGTAATTTTTTGGATTTCACTTTTGAGCGGTTTTTTGACCCAGTGTTTTATATTTGGGGCGCAACCAAGAATTTTGGTTTTGTCTTTGTCAAAGTAACCCGGGATACCGCCGGCCGTGGCTTTGATTTTCTTGCCGCTACTAGCGAGTTCAACCAGTTCTTTGAAAACCCGCATCCCCTCTCTGAAGTTCTTAGGAGTTTTGGCGATTTGAGGCCGATTAAACTTTCTGCCGTCGCTGGAACTGGCCACGCGCATTTTGGATCCGCCGATGTCGAATAAAATATACATATAACTTTTGACTGATAACTGATGACCCACAACAAATAACTTATAACTAATTATACCACTTCGGCGTTGTAACAGGTTTCGCAGTAGACGATTTCGGGGCGGTTGGGGGCGTATGAGGTTTCGAATTCGTTGGGGCACTGGCCTTCTAGGTGACTCGCATGGGTAACTGTGTTTTTGTAAACTTTATAATCGCACATGCATCGGCGATGATAGAGTTTATGCCTGTTTCTGTGCGAAATACGATTTTCATGACGACAGTTGATGCAACTCCTAGGTAGAGGAAGTTTTTGACTTTTGAGGAACTGAAATTCTGAATTGATGATGCGGTAAGCTTTTTGGCAGTTGAACATTGAATAATTTCTCTAGCAATATCTTCTTTCGCGTCCCCAATAGAGTCAGGAAGATCTACTGCTTTAAAGGTAACTTCGTATTCTTTTAGGCTCGAGTCCTGCCACTTAAAGTTTTGCTTTATTGCCTCTTCTTTGCTAAGTGGGAAAAACTCATTAACCGCGGCTTGGTTGTAGGCAAAAGGTGAAAGTTCAATCGGAAAAAATTCGCCATAATTGAATTGAGAAGTAGGTTTGATAGCAATTTGTTAGCCAAAAGGAATCGTAGCAAAGTTCACATTTGTTTATATGCGAATTATCGAAGCAATTTTTAGAATTATCGATCCCGTTCCCATAGGCGCAATCTTCGTCGTGGTTTGAGTTAAAGAGTAAATAACAATTTTTTAGATAACCGGCGTTGGCCGAATAGTCACTATTCACCATAAAGGTTACCGAACGATTGAACCGAGGAGTTCTTTTGGCTAGTTCAAAGAATTGGACGAAGAAGGGCTTGGAGAAATCATAATCTTGGCCGTAGCTGGACGAGTCCCAATCGTCCGCCCACCATTCTTTTTCTTCATAAATCGTAACACCGGCTTCTGGTGGAATGAGAGATAAAATTTCTTGTCCAGATTTGGCGCTTTTTACTCTGTAAAGGTTTTTTTCATTACGAAAAGCCGAGCGTCTTTGAAGACGACAATCAGGACAAAAAGTGGGTGGTGGAATTTTAATGCGTTCGTAGAAACTAAAATCTTCCGGTTCGATAGTAAATGGACTTTTGCAGTTTTGACAATTTTTTGTTTCTGAATTCATATTGGTGGCGCTATGACGCGTCATAGCGACTATCTATCTTTGTTTTGCACTTTTTAGAATGCGGCATTCTATATGCGATACCTTATATTTGATATGTGACATGAATAATTTCATTAAATGCGGATGGTTCCGTATTTAGTACGGATAGATCGACCGAGAGGTTTACGTTTCTTTTGGGTGAGATTTGGACTGTAAATTTTTGGCCGTCGGTCTAATTTCCCTCTTTCTCGGTAACTTTGGTAAAGGCGGCCATCGAGAACCTTTTTTATACTGCTCACAGTTTGCGGCGAAAGATAGAGCTCTTCCGCAATTTGCCGATACTTCTTTCCAGAGTTCATATACTCGATTGCTAGGGCACGAAGCACGATATTGTGGCGTTCATAGGACGTAGTGACGACACTAAGGAGCTTTTCAGACTTCGATACCGCCTTCCAGCACGCCTCCTCCCATTCTTTACGTGAAGAAAATCGATTTAAAACTGGCAACTCAAAAGAAGGTTTCGCCATAGTTATGTAATTATACTGATTATACTACAGTTGCTATGACGCGTCATAGCAACTGAATTATAATTATGTTGCATGGTTTTGCAGAGCAGAGGTGTCAGACACTTTTTGTATGATCTAATTATGTAATTGGTTTATATAATCAACTTATCTGATCAGTTTTTTGAGTGTCTCAACCATGGGGACTTGTTCGGGGTCGACGCCGTAGTATTTGGCCAGATAAAAAGAGGTCCAGTCGGCGAGGAGGGTGGAGCTAAAAATCTTTTCCCAAGTGTTTTTGCCGGAGATTGGAATTTCGGACAAGTTAATTCCTTTTTCGGTTAAAAGTTTTTTGGTGACGGCAAAGCGGCGCTTGATGCGCGGGTGATCCGCTCCGTCTTCTAAGAAAATCAAATGAAGATTTGAGCTTAAGTTGGCGGTGGTTTTTTTGACATCGAAACCGGTCATTTCGTTGTGGTTTAATTCTGGGAAAAAATTGGCGAAGCTCGGAATTTTGGCGTTTTCGTTGAATTTGATTTTCCAGTTCATCGCGATGGGGAAATTTTGGGCGGATGAATAAATCACCGGGACTTGATCCCAGAGGTTTTCGGAAAGGGCTTTGCCTTTAGCCCGCCAGATTTCTGGCTTCAGAGATTTGGCGAGGGAGTGGATTTGAGGTTGATCTTTGAGGCCGATGAATTGGGCGAGAGAGACTAAATTTAAGCCAGCGGACATTCTGGGTTGGATGCCGGTTTCGGGCATTTGGATGTATGGAACTTTATACTTCTTAGCGAGAGCGAGAAGTTTGCCACCAACGGTTAGGACGGCGATGTTTAATTTTCGTTTGCGGGCGGATTCAAAAGCGGAGAGAGTTTCTTTGGTCGAGCCGGAGTAGCTGCTCGCAACGAGCAAGGTGTTAGGTTTTAGGTGATAGGTTTTAGAGGGGTTGCCTGCGCCGAGGCTACGGCGGACCGAGGGAAGATCATAGGATTTCCAGACAATTAAATTCAATTCGGGATGGGCGGTTTTGAGGAGCTCGGCGGCGAGAGCGGAGCCGCCCATGCCAGCGACGATGAAGTTTTCGGCCGGGCGAAGATTTTTAGCGTTTTCGATTTTTGGCCGGAACGCGAACTGCTTTGGGAAGTTTAGAATCGATTTTTCCATTGGACTCATTATAGCAGAGATTAGCCCTTTTTTCTTAGGAGACGCTTGTATATTTGGTCACGCTTATCAGCAATCAAGAGTTTGATCTCGAAGGGTCCACTAAATTCAAATCCAACTCGATAATCTCGCGTGATTCTAAATGAAAAAATTCCTTGAAGCGGCACGCTTAAAGGTTTGGAATGAAGACGCGGGTCAAAGGCGTCGTCTCGGAGAATTTCACAAGATCACCAAGTTTATCTCGGGCCTCTTTCGGAAGTCTTTTTACGTCCTTCGTAAAATTGTCACCAAACCAAACCTCATTTCGAGGAGCGAACATGTTTCAGGAATTCTGCTTTACTTGTAAAGCGGTATTTGGCTGGTTCTTTAGAGCGAGCTAGGACTTTCTTGATGAAAGACTCTTTATATTCTCCTTCGGTGTCGTAGAGTGTGCTAAAAAGAACCTTTTTGACTTGGCGGACGTCACTTTGGAGACTCTCTACTTCTCTATTAAGTTTTTTGACAATGGTTTGAGTGGTCATAAAGTTATATTATCAGATTGGAGAAGTTTTTGAACTTTATTCCTTACGTTAGAATTGAGTTTGTCTCCCTTAAAAAATTCTTTCAGGCGCGAAGGGGAATAGTTTTCGATAGGAAAAACTTCCTTCTCAATTGATTTTAGAATCTGATTATATAGGGTGGCCCGTTTCTCAAGTGTCATGTATTCTTTTTTTGAAATGGTAATTGTGTTCATTAGAGTAATTTTACTACGTAAAGAATAATGAAGTCAAATTAT
This sequence comes from Candidatus Liptonbacteria bacterium, assembly GCA_016194445.1. GTDB lineage: Bacteria > Patescibacteriota > Minisyncoccia > UBA6257 > 2-01-FULL-56-20 > VMFW01. The sequence continues at coordinate 10,708 of JACQBP010000048.1, forward strand.
TCGATTTTTGGCCGAAACGCGAACTGCTTTGGGAAGTTCAGAATCGCCTTTTCCATTGAATTGATTATAGCAAGATTTGAGGACGTTTAAAAATGAAAACTCCTGTCCGATGAGTCCGGACAGGAGTTCATACGAGTTGGCGGTGGCCAGTTATCAGTTGGTGGTCGACAACATACAACCGAAGAAACTGATGATGCCCATGCCGAGGAAAATCAAAGCGGCGCCGGCGGTCATCTGAACCGGACTGCCGGTCAAGACGGTGATGGCGACGAGCGCGAGGAACATACCATTCACAGCACCCAGGAACAGCCAGAACTTCTTCGTCTTGCTCATTCTATCCTCCTTTGTTATCAAACTCACCATGAGTTTGATTCTGTTTGAATTATACTACTTTTATTTGCTTTGTCAATGGTAGCGATGGGTATCGAAATATCTAACCTTTTTGATCTTGCCACTCCGATTCCCTTACATAACCCCACTCTTTTTTTGCTTTGTACCCATTAATTTCGTCAATATACGGAGCCATTCTTTCGTTATGATTTTCTCTATCTCCCATACCGAGCATACTCACTTCAAAGTCACCAATACGTCTAGACTGTTCGTCAAGATTGTATAGTGCTTTTTTTCTACCGGCTTCTCCTTCCTTGAGGTGACCAACGCGACTTTCATATTCTTTAAATACCGAGGTAAGGCGATCATACTCTTGATTTAATTTTTCCGCCTCTTTGTGACCTAGAGTTCTTAGTTCCTCCAGCTTTTCCCAGGCTCTATTATTTGCCCTTTGAGCTTTTCCTTTATCACCAAATGCTTGAGAGAAACTTTCCGCCACTCGGCCTCGCGGCTTTTTATCTTCTTCTACCACCTTGTTGAGAGTCTCTGTAGTCTTATCGTGGGCTTCATCGTGTATCTCCCTTGAATACTGTTCAAATTTTGGCATTTTTTATTATTTGTTAGTTTAGCGACCTTTCTGATATTATTATATACTACTTATTATGGTTTTGTCAAGCTTAAAAAACCTTTCTTTTTGCAGAGAGAATCCGTTTCTTGGCGATTTCCATCGCCACTCGGCGAGGCGAGCGTTTTTCTTTTTTCGAGACGGTTAAAATGGCGCGGACGTTCTTGACAATTTTGGCTTCGACAGTTTCAAACATCCGCTTCGGATTATAGCCCCGGTATTCAGCGTAGGACGAAATCACGCCGCCGGCGTTCGCGATAATGTCGGGCACAATCAGGGTGCCGTTTTTGTGGAAATACTCTTCGTATTTTTCACGCATTGGGATGTTGGCGCCTTCGATGATGATTTTGGATTTAACTTTTTTGTAATTGGTTTCATTAATGACATCTGGGGTGGCGGCGGGAATTAAAATATCGAGTTTAAGTTCGTAGATGGCTTCGCGATCGAGTTTTTTCGCACCCTTGTATTCGAGAATGCTTTTGCCAGATTCCTTTATTTTGATGAGCTTTGCATAATCAATGCCTTTCGGATTATGTATGGTCCCCTGTCGATCCGAGACGGCCACGGTTTTGACGCCGATTTCGTCGAGATGCTTCATCGCGAAAGTGCCGACGTTGCCGAAACCGGCGATGGCGGCCGTGGCATTTTTCAAATTGACGTTGGCAAACTCGACGGCGACTTTGGCGGTTTGAACCACGCCGAAACCGGTGGAACCAAATTCATGCGGGATGCCGCATTTCTTTTCGCCTTTGCCGAAAACTTCCATACAATAATTGGCCGGCTTACCCGTTGCCGACTTCCAGTTGCCGTTCGCCATCGCAAACCACTGCATCTCGCGTTCGCTCGTGTTGATGTCGGGGCCGGCGATGTAGAGCCGAGGGATGACGGCCTTAAGAGATCGCGCAAAACTTTCGATGACCTGGCGTTTTTCGTCGAGCGTGTGTTTATGCGGATCCCAGATGATGCCGGATTTGGCGCCGCCAAAGGGAAGTTCGGCGAGAGCGTTTTTAAAACTCATCGCGCGGGCGAGACGAAAAACTTCGGTCATGGAAACATCGGGGGTCATGCGGATGCCGCCTTTGCCAAGACCGAGATTTAAATTGTCGATCACTAAAAATCCTTCAAAATCTAGATGGGAGTCGTAGGTGCGGATGATGTAGGCCGGACCAATTTCGTCTTTGGGAAACTTTTCGATGGATGAGCGCGACAGGGAGTTTGGCATAATTTATCTATTTTACGCTTGCTTGAATTTCAATGCAATTGAAATTTGGGGAGGGTTTAAATTTTTAAAATCTTAGATATTTTTCCCAGCGGGAGTAGAGTTCTTTGGTGGCGACGAGGTCGCCAGTGTTGTACTTGGCGATGTCGAGATATTTTTTCTCGTTGAAGAGACGACCGACGTCATCGCCGGAGATGCCGGCCGCTTTTGGGCTTTGGATGCCGAAGGCGCGAGCCCAGAGATGGAGACTGCCTTTTTTGCGCAGGGCGCCGTAGGAGGTGAGTTGTTCTAAAAGATCGATGTGTTTGACGCCGCGCTGTTGATAAAGATAGCGGCCTTGGAGAAGATCAACGGTGGGGCGGATTTCGTGGACGGCCGAGCGGATGGATAAAAATGGAGCGTCGAAAGCGCGACCATTGAAACTGATAAACTCGTCATATTTTTTAGCGCCTTCCCAGAAGGATTCGAGCATTTCCTTTTCGTTTAAGGGTTTGAATTTAAAATTGCCTTCGGAAGTTTCTTTAATTTTTTCGTTAGGCGCTTGAAAATAAACGACGCCTTGATTTCTTTCGTAATCTAAAACGCCGATCGCCACAATTTCGCCGGTTAAAGGCGAGAAGCCAAGGCGGTTTTTTAAATCAGCCAGAGTGCGCTCGTATTCCTTTTCGTCTTCGGCTTCTTGTTTGATCCACCAGCTAAGCGATTCTTGAGTGGTTGGATCGAGGGTGTCGAAGTTTTCACCAACGGTTTCGATGTCGAAAATTAATCGAGACATGGACGTGAAACGTGGAAATCGTGGAACGTGAAACTTGAATCATGAAGCATAGGAGAATTATACCTGAAATTGAATTAATGAAAAAACAAAATCCCCGTCAGCGATAAGCTGCTGGCGGGGATGATTCGGGGGACTACTGCGACTTGGTCTACACGACTGTTTACTAGGAGGACCTCCTTTCTTTTTGCACTGCAACTAATCTTGATCACCGAGAGACGATGGATCGTCAGCGAATGGCGGCGAAGGCCCGTTTGGCCTCTCGCAGCGCAAGCGCTTCCGTCAGCACCGTCGTGGTGCTGAAACGGCCTTCCAGGATGCCATTTGCGACCGGCACGAACCGATGTAGTGGCATCGCTTGAAGACTTAATGGATCAAACACTGTTTGCGGTTCGAGATGCTTCCGCGAGTGAGCTCTTTGACCCCCCATGACTCGACCCTCCTACAAAAAAGTTGATGGTTCTCGCCCAAACCCATTTTGGACGAGT
>JACQBP010000042.1 GCA_016194445.1 Candidatus Liptonbacteria bacterium
AGGTTGAGAAATGTGTCTCAAGCCTTAGGCAAAGCCCCCTTCTCTTCCAAAAGTTGTTGCGGGTCAGTCGTGATCAGCTGATCCTCAAAGTAAGAAGCGATCACTTGAATCGCCACGTGTCTTCGGCCCGCAAAGAAAAGTCCCGTCCCCACCTCCGCCGTTAAAAGCAGATTTTTCTCCGCTTCGGTCAAGGCAAAAGCTTTGGCTACAATATCAATCGTCGCTGGCGCCTGCTTTAAAAGAATCTGGATCGAAGAGTTAGTGATAATCGGGCGGCCGTAAGGCGATCGCAGGAAATCCTCCACATCTTGAGTGATCGTCGAAACTCCCAAATAATATTTCCGGGCTCTTTTCACTAAACCAAAAAGGAAAACGGCGCTGTCCTCGTATTTCATCATCCACCACGCCTCATCAATAATCATCAATCTCTTTTTGAGGTGCGCCCGCGTCAGATTCCAAATGAAGTTCAAAATCACATACATCGCAATCGGCCGCATTTCCTCTTCCAAATCCCTGATCGAAAAAACTATCAACCGATTATTAACGTCAATGTTCGTCGGTTGGTTCACAAATCCCGAAAAGCTGCCTTTGGTGTATTTATAAAGTCGCTCGGCGATCGCTCGCCCCCCCTCTAAATTTCTAAGCACCGTTTCTAAATCTTCCAAAAGCGGCGGTTCCGCTTGCGAAAAATCCTCTCCCGGCACAATTTCCCTCGAGGCATAGGTTTCAGAAATGGCTCGATCCAAGAGCGCGTCTTCTTCCGCGCTCACCTTGCCTAACATAAGTTTAATGAGTCCCGCTAGATTCACGATGTGGGATCGCAAAACATCCGACGGCGTTTCTCCCTCTGGCACAAGCGGGATGTCAAAAGGATTGATGTGCTCCTGCGAAGACAAAGAGATGTTAAAGAAGCTCCCGCCAAAAGCTTCCGTAAGTTTCTGATATTCATTTTCTGGGTCAATCACAATCACATCTACTCCCATCATTAGATATCGGATGATCTCCAGTTTCGTGGTGTAAGATTTTCCCGACCCCGACTTAGCAAACACCACTTGGTTGGCATTCTCGAGTGAAAAGCGGTCAAAAATAATTAAATTGTTGTTGTGGCGGTTGATGCCGTACATAATGCCTTGGTTGGAATTTAAATCTTCCGACACAAATGGAAAGAAAGACGAAACCGGCCCCGAGTTCATGGGGGTTTTCACGTCAATCTTGTCTTCCGCAAGTGGCAAAACCGAAAGCAGTCCTTCGAGTTGCTGGAATAAGGCCGGTTTGATGTAGATGAGCTTAGCGTCTAAAATTGACTGCACTTTCGATTCTAGTTTTGACAGCTCTTCTAAGGTATCGCCATAGAGCGCGATGTAAACCCCCACGCTAAAAAGTTTCTCTTGCGCCTGCTGGAGCGAGTCCCGGAGACTCTCCACGTCCTGAAGGGCTGTCTCGAGCATCGGGTCGCGCACCAAACCCTTTTCTTGTTGGTCATTAATTTGCGACTCGATTTGGGCTGATTTTTTTCGCAGGTTTCGTAGCGCCATCCCGGTGTCGACGGGGTTCGTGAAAATCGAGATATCGAAAATATTCGGCAAGTTAATGAGCGGTTCAAACCAGCCTGTCGCAAGGTACCTCGGATAAGAGAAAACAAAAAAAGTTTTCACAAACTTATCCCCGATTTTAAGGTAGTTGGAACTAACCTGCACTCCCGCCGGCGCGATGATTTTTTTTGTGTCTTTAAAATCTTCTTTCTCTGCCATTTTATTTTTTTACTTTTACCTAGAAATACTTTAAGTAGTTCCGAACTTCACTTTTTTACAACTTTGTCCTCGCCAGGCGTAAAAAAGTGAAGTTCGGAAACTTGCTAAGTCTTAGTCGGTATGCTCTTCATTTCTTTCTCGACTGTTTCTGGATTATAGAAATTATAAAAAAGTTCAATCAACTCCTCGTTGCTTAACGTAATTGCCTCCAAACCGATGGTTTCCAAACCTTGGACAATTTGAGCCGTTCTTTGATTGATCTGGTTCAAACTTTCCCGAAACTCCAAATCTTCGGTTTGGTTCTTTTTCTCGGTCGTCTCGCTTTTACTTTCTTTCTTCGAAAATGGCCAGAGCTTCGCCATGCCGCCGACCGTCTCTTTCCCGGGCAGTTTCACGGGAAAGTAGGGGATGACCACCAAAAAAGATTTTTCCATAATCGCGTTTTCTTTCACAAAGCCGCTGACAAATTGCCCGTATTCGCCGATCTGACTTTGAAGCAAGGCCGACGGTTCCTGTTCTCTTCTCTTCTCTAGGCTCCCTAAATACCTTTCAATGTTCACTTTGCGCGAGTGGATGATAATCTGGATGGGGAAATCCAACCCGTTTAGAAAACTCCGGTAGCCGCTCGAGAGAATATCCAGCTCCGACTCCGCCATTAAAGCAGTGTTGGCGCCACTCACCATCACCACCTGCCTAAAGCTGCCGTTTTTAAGAATCACCGTGCCTTCCTTAATTTCTTCGATCTCCACCAAATCTTGAGTGTTGGCGAGTTGTTTGTTGATTGCCATAATAGTTTAGGTTTTAGGTGGTAGGTTATAGGTTTTAGATATCTGCTGATAAATTATACGCTAAAAAGCTAATTTTTTAAGCTCTTTCTCTTACCTTTAATTCCAGTCTAATGATAAGAACATTTAGCATTTTTTGGATTTCTAAAAGTAAGCCTTCTACCCTAGTGTATTTCAATTCGGGGTAAAGTCTTCTTGCGATAATAACCTGAGTTTCTAATTCCGATGCTAAACCATCTGATATTCGGAGAAAATGGAGATATTCGGGCAGGTCCTTGCGTCGGGACCCTTCCGCTACATTTGAAGGAATTGACACCGACGCTCTGCGCATTTGATTTACCAAACCATACAATTCGTCCTTCGGAAATTCAGCAGTTAGTTTATAAACTTCTTCTACTAAGTTAATCGCCTTTTGCCAGACTGTTAATTCCTTGTATGATTCCAGCATTTTTTCTAAACCTACAACCTAAAACCTATCACCTAAAACCTGCTATCGATAGTCTACGCGTCGAGCCGCCTGCCTCTCCCCGGTGATTTTTTCAAAAATCTGATAGCGCTCCTTAACTTTTTGCGAAATCTGCTGCGCTCCAATTAAACCCCGTTTCGTCCCCGTCTGGAGTTTTTGCCAAGTCCCTTTAAGATTCAACCCCATAATAATATCTTCTAAAGAAAAACCCGGCTTCGCTATCTTCTCAATCTCTTCCTCCTTTTTAATTTCCGGGTTCTCGGCTTGCCAGACAAAAGTTTGGGGTTGCCAATAAAACTTTAGAGCCGAAAGAAAGATAGTAGTGAGCGGCCTCCCGTTCACCTTCACCAAAGCCAAAGCCAAACCTCCTCCTCCGATGATAATCGTGAGTATGATCCATAGCCAAAGTTTGATAATAAAAAACAAAGCGAAACAAAACCCAGCCGTAATCCCCACGTAAACAAACTGCCGCAAAGAAAGCGGCCCTACGATCTTATCTTCGGTTTCTATAAATTGCGGAACTTGGAATTGCATGTTTTAAGTTTAAAGTTCAAATATAAAAATTAAAAATGACAAGTTAAAGTTAAAAATTTATCTCCTCCCTTTTAGCGTCAAAATACTAGAACCCAGAATATTCGCCAGTTGAATAAGTTCATCTAGCAAAGATTCTATCTCTTCCCTACTTCCTTTGCCGGCGTCCCGGAGCAAGGCTAACCACATCTTAGATTCGTTCGCCGATTTTAAAGAGTGGTGGAAAAAATTTATAAAATCCTTTTTAGAGCTCGCTACGCCCGCTTCTACATAATTTGCCAAAACACTCGTGCCGCTCCTTGAAAGCTGATTGACAATTATTGTCGACGCCGAATCCTTAGGCAGTTTATCAACAAAACGAATCAGTTTTAGAACCCAATCATAAAGTCTTTTCTTAAACTCTGCCTTGAATTTTTCGTTGTCATTTTTCACCTTTAGTTTTTCTTATATCTCTATTTTTCTCCTCTCTAATTTTTTAAATTTTCACTGTCACTTTTAATTTTTATCTTTTATTTTTTAATTTCCATATTGTCCAAATCAATCATCTCTTCGCCTGGTTTCTTTAAGTCTTTTTCTCCCATGCCTCTTAGATCAACTGTTTTTTGCGGTTGAGGGACCCCGGGCGTGGCTGGCTTAAATTCCTGGGGACGAGCTGCCGCTGGCGCCATTGCCGCCTTTGGCCGCGGTGCGGGCGGTGGGGGAGTCGGTGGCAAAGATCCCATTGAAAGTCGCCCACTCATTTTATTTTCCGACTCGCTCTTTTTAAATAAGCGGCCAAACCATCCTCCTGAAGACTTACCGCTTTCTTCTTGAGGCGTCTTAAGAGTTGGCGCCCCTCCCAAATTCTCCCCTCCCGAACTATAATTCACTGTCGCTGGCGGCTTGAATCCTTCCCTTACCTGAGGTGGTTTCGTCGGCTGATCTCCACCTATGGCGACTGGTGGCCTAGCTCCTGGAGTAGACGCCACCGAGCTGGGCGCCACCTGTGGCATCGGCGGCTTTTCGACCGGTGTTTGAAAAGAATTGTAATGCACTACCTTCGGCGCTTTAAAAACTTCCGTTTGGGCTTGCGTCGGCCACTGGTTTTTTGGCTGGTTACCCGTTTCCACTCGCGCCATCTTCGACTCTCCGTAGGAACCAGCCGAGGGCGCGCCGGTTCTTTGCGATGGCAACTCTAGTTTAAAACTTGTGGGTGGCCTAACCGGCGCCACGCCCGTCTCTCGGTGGAGTATCACTGGGCCTGCCCCGGGCTTGCTTGCAGTGAGCTTGTCGAATCTGTCGAATGGGCCTGAAGCCGGCGATATTGTCGCTGGCCCGCTTGGCAGCGTCGTTTGCGGCTGAGTTAGTCCTGTCGTGATCGGCAACGCCGCCTTCTTGCTTGCTTCCATGGCGCTACCACCGCCTCTCGGCTGTGTCTCAATCTTTTCTTCCTTTCGTTTCAAAACATCAATCAGTTCCGCCCCGGATCTCTCGAGCTTTTTGATCTCTTCCACAATCCCAAAGGCATCTTTCCCTCTTTCGCCCCCC
>JACQBP010000046.1 GCA_016194445.1 Candidatus Liptonbacteria bacterium
AAGGGCTTTAAATTTTCCACCTACGCCACCTGGTGGATTCGCCAAGCCATCACTCGCGCGCTTGCCGACCAGTCCCGCACTATCCGTATTCCGGTTCACATGGTGGAAACCATTTCCAAATACACTCAAGTCCGCCGCCAATTAATCCAAGAGCTTGGTCGTGATCCGATGGCCGAAGAAATCGCCGCCGAAATGAGCGTCGATGTCGAAAAAATCCGCCACATCCAAAAAATTTCTCAAGAAGTGCTCTCGATCGAATCACCCGTTGGCGAAGAAGAAGATTCCACCTTGTCCGACTTTATCCCCGACGACAAAAACGCCTCGCCCTCGCAACTTGTCACTCAGTCCTTGCTTCGAGATTTAATTAAGGAAGTGCTGGTGGATTTAGCGGAACGTGAGCAAAAGATTTTGCGCATGCGTTTCGGGCTCGAAGATGGCGTCTCCCACACTCTTGAAGAAGTCGGCAAAGTTTTCGGTGTCACTCGTGAACGAATTCGTCAGATCGAATCCAAAGCTCTCGAAAAAATCCGCGAGCACGGTAAAGCCGGCGCCCTCCGCAGTTTTGAAGAGCTAACCTAAATAATTCTAAGTCATAAGTTATGAGTTATCTGTCGTCAAAAGACATCCGCCAAAAATTTCTAGAGTTTTTCGAAAAGAGCGGTCACAAGGTTGTGCCGTCCTCCTCTCTAATTCCCACCGACCCCTCGGTGCTTTTGACAACCGCCGGTATGCAGCAGTTCAAACCCTATTTTGTCGGCACCGCCGACCCGATGCAAGATTTCGGTTCTAAAAACACGGCCTCGATTCAAAAATGTTTTCGCACCTCGGACATCGATGAAGTCGGCGACGAAACCCACCTCACCTTTTTCGAAATGTTGGGCAATTTTTCCTTTGGCGGTTACTTCAAAGAAGAAGCCATCAAATACGCCCACGAATTTATTACTCAAGAATTGGGATTAAAAATTGATTATGTGAGCGTCTTCGAAGGGGACAGTGAAGTGCCAAAAGACGTTGAATCGGAAAAAATCTGGCGTTCCCTCGGCGTGAATGAAATCAAATATGCTGGTCGCGCCGATAACTTTTGGGGCCCCACTGGCGCCGAAGGCCCCTGTGGCCCCACCACCGAAATCTATGTAAACGGTGTCGAAATCTGGAACATCGTTTTTAACGAGTACTATATGCATGCCGATTTACCCGCCGGAGCCTCGGCAAAGGAGGGCAAATCCCTCGAACCTTTAAAACAAAAAGGCGTCGACACTGGCATGGGCCTTGAGCGCCTCGCGATGGTTACGCAAAACAAGCCCACGATCTTTGAAACCGACTTGTTCTCGCCCCTGCTTGAAAAAATCCCCGACCTTGAAATTAAAAAACAGCGAGTGGTCGCCGATCACGCCCGCGGCATCATCTTCCTCCTCGGCGACGGCGTCCGTCCCTCAAATAAAGAAGCCGGTTACATCTTGCGCCGCCTGATGCGCCGCGTCTTCGTTTATGAAAATCTCCACAAATTTCGGCCTGATTTTTTGGAGGAATTAATTAAAGTTGTGATCGAAAACTATAGCCATTTTTATCCCGAGCTTAAAGAAAATCGTAACGAGATTATCAACGAAATGTGGATGGAGCATGAACGCTTTGCCAAAACCGTCAGTCACGGCCTGAAAGAACTCGAAAAACAAACCGCCATCAACGCTAAAGTCGCCTTCCATCTCTACGAAAGTTTTGGTTTACCGTACGAAGTGATAAAAGAAATGGGCGCCAAACGTGCCGAAAAATTAAACCGAGAAGAATTTGATGAGGAATTCAAAAAACACCAAGAAATTTCCCGCGCCGGTATGGAGAAAAAATTTGGCGGCCACGGATTGATTTTGAACACCGGCGAACTCAAAGCGGGAAGTGAAGAAGAGTTGAATAAGGTTCTCCGCCTCCACACCGCCACCCATTTACTACAACGCGCCTTGCGCGAAGTTCTAGGCCCAGAGGTGAAACAAGCCGGTTCCGACATCACCGCCGAGCGCACCCGCTTCGACTTCAACTTCTCGAGAAAATTGACGCCCGAAGAAATCAAAAAAGTAGAAGATTTAGTGAACGAAAAGATCAAAGAAGACCTCCCAGTCAATTTTAAAGAAATGCCGAAAGAGGAAGCGGAAAAAACCGGCGCCCTATTCTTTTTTAAAGAGAAATACCCCGATAAAGTAAAAGTTTATTATATCGGCAAATCGCTAGACTCCGCCTGGAGCAAAGAATTCTGCGGCGGCCCACATGTAAATCACACAGGAGTTATTGGAAAATTTAAAATTGCCAAAGAAGAATCCATAGGAGCAAATACCAGGCGCATCAGGGCGACTGTAAATTAAATGAATACCGAAGAAGGCAAAATCAAAAAATGGAAAACCCTTGAATCGAAAGTCGTTTTCGATAGCGGTTGGTACAAAATTATCCAAGATAAAGTCGAACTTCCCAGTGGGAAAATCATAGACGACTATTTTATCGGCGACCTCCCAAGTGTCAGTATGGTTTTCCCCTTAACGAAAGACAAAAAGGCGGTTTTCGTGAGGCAGTATCGGCATGGCACCAAAGAGATTTTGTTGGAACTCCCGGCTGGCACCTACGACCCAAAAAAGGAAAAACCGGCCGATGTCGCCAAAAGAGAATTGCTTGAAGAAACCGGTTATAAAGCAGATGATCTTATATACTTAGGTAGGGTAAGGAATTATCCAAGTAAACAAACTGACTACATTGATCTTCACTTAGCCATAGAGGTTGAAAATACAGGTGTCACCAGTATCGAGCCAACCGAAGATATAGAAATTGTGCTAGTTCCTCTGGAAAAAGTTATTAATCTTATTATAGAACAAGAGATAGTCGTCGGAGGCAGTATTGCTAATATTTTCCTAGCTCATAATTATCTAAAAGAAAATAACTTATAACTTTTCTCATTACCACTGAATGGCCGTTCCGTTTACCGGAGCGGCTTTCTCTTTTCAGACCCTTGCCAATTTCCCCAATATCCCAAATAATTATCACAGAGACAAACCAACTATCTCAAGGAGGCATCAATGGGGAAAAAGAAAAGACGCCGGTTCTTCAGGGGCTTTCACTGTTCAAAATGTAGTCTGCCCACCTTTCGCATCGTCCACTTCATCGCGAAGCTCTGGTACCACCCTGAACTTCGGCTCGGAGAGCCACCCAAAATCAGTATCCCACTCTGCTCAACCTGTGAGAGGTTAAGACAGCTACCAGTTGTGGACATGACGAACCATGGAATCGTCGACTGGTTCCCCTGGAATGAAGTAGCCACCGAGGTGACATGGTGCACCACCGTCTGAAACCCTCCAAAAGCTCCGGCGCCCGCGTGAATCCATCGCACCCGGGCGCCACTTGTTTTTTTAACACTACCCACTAACAACTTTTTCCCTCACTATCCCATCCTACGATCGTAGAACAGGATAGTGGAATGTCACACTTGTAGTACTGGGCTTGCCAAATCCCCAAACCCGAGGCAATATAAAGGAACATTATGGCTCTCAAAAGACTCATTTTCCCAAGCTTTTTAGTTATAGCTATTATTTTCTCGATTATCCCTGCCAAGGCTGTCATCACTCTCGAAGCAGAGCCTCTTAGCTCATCGATCCAAGAACCTGTTTCAACCACCGCCACTTCCTCAATCATTTCAACCACCCCCGCCACCACTCCAGCCACTCACAAAATCGACCTAGCTAAAATCTCCGCCGATCTTCAAGCCATCCAATCCCTCAAATCTTCTGGTAGCCCATCAGTGCTAGTTTCTAAACTCGAAACTGATTTTAACCAAGTCAAATCCGACCTCACCGCTATCAAATCTGATCTCTCCGCCAAAAATCTTTCTTCTAAAATCCTTGAACGCCTGGACAATTTTAGTCAAAGCTACACGTCCCGCATTCAAAAGATCATTGACGCACTTAAGAGCGCCGCCGCCGCCGAGTCTCTGATTTTGGAATTTACCCAAATTCCAGAAATTTCAAAGAAAATCTATAACCCCCATCCATTTCGAGTCATCGAATCGCCGGGCACGATCAACAAAGTTCCTGTTTCTGAATTTCCTAAAACCAACTTACCCGCCCCAAGCGACGCGTTAAAAAAACTTATCAACTCCACCACGCTCAAAAATGTTGCCGGTTTACTTAAAGTCACCAGCAGCAGTCCAAGTTTATCAACCGCGCCCAATCCAGCCCCAACCACCGAAACGGTTGCTTCAGTCAACTCTTCTCCCACTCCCGCCGACCTCGCCGAAACCGAAGAGATTAAATTTACCCAAAATATTAAAAACCTCGCCACCTCCCTTAACTCCGACCCCTTGACCATCTTTAATTACGTTTCCAACAACCTCGATTTTATTCCCTACTTCGGTTCCAAAAAAGGCGCGGACGCAACTTTAGTTGAAAAAGCCGGCAACGATTTTGATCAAGCTTCGCTTTTGATCGCCCTCTTGCGGGTCGGAGATCAAAATAGCCAAAATAAAACCCCAGCTCGCTACAAGCAAGCCACCGTCAAACTTGACCTCGGCCGCGTGATGGATCTTTTAGGCGTCGAAGATCCGGTTGTAGCCGCCACCGTCCTCGAGAAAACCGACATTCCTTATGTCCTCTATGTGGATCAAAACCAAACCCCGCTTTTCTTCGTCGTCGAACTCACTTATGTCGAAGCCTACGTCGACTACGACTACACCCGCGGTGTGATTCAAGGGACTGG
>JACQBP010000010.1 GCA_016194445.1 Candidatus Liptonbacteria bacterium
CAGCTCTACGCGAACTCTTCGACCATCGCCACCTTGAACTTCACGAACGCGACGGGCACCAACCTGACTCTCTCGGGCTACCTCTCCGTTTCCGGGGTGGGCACCTTTGCCACCACGACCGTCTTCTCCTCGAACCCGCTCGCCAAAGCTTCCTCCTCACTCCTCCAGTTCGGGCCGAACGTGATCCAGGGCGGGAACAGCGCTTCGGGGACCTACCTGGGAGTGAACCCCGTGGCTTTCGCGGGAGACTTCTTGAACTTCCAAACCAACTCCTCGACCCAGTTTGTGGTTTCGGCCACCGGCACGGCCACGCTCGCGGGAAACCTGACCATCGCCGGCTTCACTTCTTCGAGCCAGGAGTACGTCAACTCCTCGACCATCACGGGGCTCCGGTTTACCTCGGCCACGGGTACTAACCTCACCATCACCAATCTCTTGGACGTGCAGGGGAACCGCTACATCACCTCGACCGTGGTCGCGGATCCCTTGACCCTCTCGCAGCTCTACGTGAACTCCTCGGCCACCATCGTGGGGCTCAACTTCACCTCGGCCACCGGCACCAACTTGAACGTGACCACGCTTGTTGGGACCACGGTTTCCTCGACCGGCCTCACCTTTTCAAACGCGACGGGGTCGGGGAACTTGCAGGTGGGACGCCACGGGCTCGGGAGTGATGACGGTGACGAATGTTTCTTCCACCGGGATTACTTTTACGAACGCCACTGGGTCGAGCTCTTTCGCCCTGACCGGTACCCCTCCGGTCGCGACGAGCTCGCAACTCTTCCAGCTGGGGCCGAATTCAATTCAGCTCTCGAACGCGACCACCACCTATCTCGGCGCCAACATCGCGACCGGCTTTGGCGGCAACTTCCTCGACTTCCAAGTCAACTCTTCTTCCCAGTTCCGGATGACCACCGTCTCCTCGACCGGGATCACTTTCACGAACGCCACCGGGAGCGGGAACTTCCAAGTGGGCACCGGCATCTTCACGACCCTCGCGTCCTCAACGGGCATCACCTTTACGAACGCCACGGGCTCGGGAGTGATGACGGTCACCAATGTTTCCTCGACCGGGATCACTTTCACGAACGCGACGGGGTCGGGGAATCTCTCGGTCTCGGGCCTCACTTCTTCCTCCCAACTTTATGCCAACAGTTCCACACTCGTCGGCCTCAACTTCACGAATGCGACGCGATACTGACCGTGGCCAGCACGTCAAATATCTTTGTGATACTGGATACGGGACTAATTGGGGTGGGGACATCATCACCGACGGCTCTCTTTCATATAGTAGGAGCCACTCCGGCGGCGGCCACGACCGCGTCGAATACGCTGGTCGTGGTAGGGGGGACGGGAGGCGCGGGGACATCTGGCGCTACTGGGGGAGTAGGCGGGCTGATTTCTTTAACTACGGGAAATGGGGGAGATCAAAACAATTCAGCGCTTCTTACCTCCGGTAAGGGCGGCGCTTTTTCAATCACGACTGGAAATGGTGGTTTGAATCAAGGAACTCTTCTGGCAGCCGGCGCTGGAGGCGCGATTACGATTCTGACTGGTAACGGTGGCAATTCAAGTTCTACCGGCATTAACGGAGGAGGAGCCGCCGGGGCGATAACGATACAGGGCGGGGTGGGGGGAACGGCAACGACTACGGAGAACGGAGGTAACGGTGGAAGTCTTACATTGCTTGGTGGGGCGGGTGGTTCAACGGCTTCCACGACTAACTTAGAAGTTGGTGGCAATGGAGGAAGTATTACGCTTAATCCGGGAGCGGGTGGGAATGGAGCCGCGAGCGGGACGACGGGGAATATCATCTTGGCTAGTTTGCGAGGACTGGTCGGCATAGGCACCTCGTCGCCGTCGGACAAGCTTACTATTGGCGGTCGGCCAGGGGAAAATACCACTTCGTCGCTACTCTTTTTGGGACCGAGCGGACCAATTAGAGGCGGATCGGTTTCAGGCACGGTGATTGGGTCTAACTTTGTAACTTTCAACGGTGATTTTATAAATTTCCAGGTGAATTCCTCGACCCAGTTCCGGGTTTCAGCCACCGGCACGGTCTTCCTGAACGGCGGTCTCTTCGCGAGCACCACGGTTTCCTCAACCGGCATCACTTTCACGAATGCCACTGGTTCCGGCAACCTCACTGTTTTGGGAATAACCTCGAGCTCGCAGGAATTCGTGAACAGTTCCACGATTACGGGACTCCGGTTTACAAACGCCACCGGCACGACGCTTGTCATGACCACCGTCTCCTCGACCGGGATCACTTTCACGAACGCCACCGGGTCGGGAGTGATGACGGTAACGAATGTGTCTTCCACGGGGATCACGTTTACAAATGCGACGGGGTCTGGTGCTTTGACGATGCTTGGAGGTAGCAACACAAGACTGGGAACAACTACTAACGCGGCGACGAATGCGATTCTCACTGTGGCCAGTACATCAAATATTTTCGTGATACTGGATACGGGACTAATTGGAGTGGGGACATCATCACCGACGGCTCTCTTTCATATAATAGGAGCCACGCCGGCGGATGGGAAAAACGCGTCGGATACATTGGTAGTGGTCGGAGGAACTGGAGGTGGGCCAACAATTGGGGGTAAAGGTGGATTGATTTCGCTCACTACCGGAAATGGGGGAGCTGTAGGAACGACGGGAGACACGTCGGGAGCCGGCGGCGCTTTTACAATTAGAACTGGGAATGGTGGTTTGAATGAAGGTTTCGGAAGTACAGGCGCAGGAGGCAATATTTCGATTATAAGTGGCAACGGTGGCCAGGCGAGTACATCTAATGCTGGTAACGCGGGAGCGGCTGGAACAATCACGATAAGTGGTGGCACTGGTGGAGTAGCGACGTCGACTTTAAGTGGAGGAGCGGGTGGGAGTATTAGCATTAGCGCCGGACCGGGTGGCGCGACGACTCTTTCGGGTTCAGACGTTGGGGGAGCGGGGGGCAACATTACTTTGAACCCGGGAGCCGGTGGGAATGGAGCCGCGAGCGGAACAACTGGAAATATTATTTTGGCCAACTTGCGGGGACTGGTCGGAGTGGGGACGTCTTCGCCTTTTGCCAAACTTTCGATTGGCGGCACGCCACCTCAATCCAATACCAGCACGTTAGTTTTACTGGGTAACAATTTCCTCTCATCTTCAACTGCCTCTAATGGGAGCGGAACATTTTTAGGCGCTAACCCAGCGACGGGATTCAACGGAGATTTCTTAAATTTTCAAGTGAATTCCTCCACTAAGTTTCAGGTTAGCTCGTCAGGGGTTATAACCGCTACGACAGTTTCATCAACAGGTATCACTTTCACGAACGCGACGGGGAGCGGCAACTTCCAAGTGGGCACCGGCATCTTCACGACCCTCGCGTCCTCAACGGGCATCACCTTTTCAAACGCCACGGGGTCGGGGAATCTGCAGGTTACGACGCTTATTGCGACGGGGACCCTCGCTATCGCGACGACGTCTGCACCCATTGGTTCAACGAGCACCTTGTGGGTTTGCGCGAAATCGAACTGTACGGTGCCGGCGGCAACAACAAGCACTGACACGGTGGCTTTCTTTGCCTCTTCTCGGGGGACAACGACGAGTACATCTATTACGGCGCGGGGGACGATTACGGGCGGAATGGCGGACGTGGGAGAGTTTGTAAAAGTAGTGGGGGATGAGAGTACCTATCAAGCGGGCGACGTGCTTTCGATTGCGGTGGCGGATTCGATTAGTTTTGAAAAGTCGAAGGAAGCTTATAACCCGTGGCTGGCCGGGGTGGTTACCGAGACCGCAGGGCTTATCGCCGGGGGAGGCGAGGATGGACGCTCGAGGACGGTAATGGCACTGGCCGGTCGGGTGCCAGTTAAAGTGACTGGTGAGAACGGACCGATTAAACAGGGCGACGCGCTTACCTCGGCCAGCCGCGAAGGTTATGCCATGAAAGCGACGAGGTTGGGACGAACGGTAGCGGTGGCGCTAGAATCATTCAGTGGTACCACGGCAAGCGATGACGGAAAGATTATGGCGCTCATCAATCTTTCTTGGTTTGGCGGCAATATTAAGGAGGGTTTGAGCATCAATGAGAGCGCTGGAGATATCGGCCGCCAAGCGCTCGATATTTTTCAGACCTATAAGATTGGAGGCCAGGCCAGCACGTCTTCTGAATTACTAACTGGCCGGGTGGCGGCTGAGCTAGAAGTGATCACGCCCAAAATTCTCACGAATGAACTCACCGTGAGCAGTACCGCTTCAATCAATGGGAATTTGGCGGTGGGAGGGGAAGCGGTTTTCACCGGTAAGGTAACGGCGCAACAGATCGAAGCGCAAGAGATAAAGAGTCCGGGACTCGATTACATCTCGAATACCTTGGCAACTTTAGGAAACTCGATGGATGATATTAAAAATAGAGTCACGGCGCTGGAAAACGGTTTTGGGGTGAGTTCTTCGACACAAGCGAGTAGTAGCTTAGGAATAGATCTACAAGCTCTATTAGATAAAACTGGCGCGCTCACTATAAGTGGAGAGCTGACCTTAAAGAATGGTTTGAAGGTGGACAAGATCGAATCTTTAGGCGAGACGATCGCCTTTATGAGCGATACGGTTTTCTTCGGGCGACCTTATTTAAATAGCGACAGCGGCGGTTTCGCGGTCGTTTCGCAAGGGGAGCGGAAGGTAGAAGTGGTTTTTGATAAGGAGTATGTGGCGCAGCCGGTCGTAAATGCCACGATTTCGCTTGAAGATAACGCCAACGCGACGAGTACCGAAGAAGCGATTTTTGGAAATGGATTAAATTACTTAGTGACTCGAAAGAACCCGAAGGGCTTTACGATTGTGCTTAACAAACCCGCTCCGACGGATATAACTTTCAGTTGGGTGGCGCTTGCGGTTAAAGACGCAAAGACTTTTACATTTAAGTCGACTCCGGAACCTCCTCCGGCTTCGGCGCCGCTGCCGCCGGATGGAACAGTGGTTCCGCAAGCCACTTCGACAACAGAGGTTTCTTCTTCAACTTCTTCTACGACGCCAGAAGTTTCATCTTCAACCGATACGGGATTATTGCCACCTGATCTTGCGACATCCACTCCGAGTTTAACGGGTGATGTTTTGGGCAGCCCGGCGACTAGTTCACCGCCTGATTTACCGCCGCCGGAAGCCACTTCGGCGCCGCCGTAAAACGTGCATATGTTGACCCAGCGCCACAAATAGGACATTTCTTTTTAATTATCGCTTTTGTGGTGCTGGGTTGACAGACTCCTTCTAACCTCTAAAATATAGTTATGGAGAAAGAAGATCGAATTGATAAATTGGCGAGGATGAGTGCCGATGAATTCGCGGCAATCCGCCGTGATATGAAAACCTTGGCGACTAAGGATGAGCTTAGGGGCATGAAGGTGGAGATTCTTGACGCAATCAATGATCTAAGTCTTCACGTGAATGCCTGGGTGTCGGATACCGAGCATCGCTTCAAGGACGTCGAGCAACGGCTTCATGTACTTGAGAACAAGACTGGTCTTCGATAGTAAAAAAGGCGTAATTAAAAAACCTATGGCTAAAAACATAAAGTCCACGGATGTTTTAAATGGGGAAGGGGAGGGAGAGGGGACGGATACTGGTTTTTTGCATTCTTCAGAAAATCAAAGTATAATGGAAGAAGAGGAGCTCGAAATTCCTACTAAGACCATGAAACCAATTTCCAAAGTTTTTCTAGCGGTACTTTTGGGAGCGCTTGTTTTTAGCTCCGGTTCAGCTTTGTATTTCTATAACAAGTATACAAATCTTCAAAACGGTACGATTCAACCACCATCGCAAGCTTCGGTGGCGGATGAAACGAAGGCGCTTTTGGCCAGCGTGGGGAGTTTGATTGTTTTGCCCAAGAATGAGTCGCCGACGATTGCGACGGTGGCTGATCCGAGTCAACTTCGAGACCAACCTTTTTTCGTTAATGCTAAAAAAGGAGATAAGGTGCTGATTTACTCGACCGCTCGAAAAGCGATTCTCTATAGTCCCACGCAAAATAAGATCGTGGAGGTGGCGCCAGTAAACTTTGAAAATTCAAGTCAAGCGGCGACACCTGCTCCAAAAAGTAATGTTACATCGACGAACGGAAGATCGGTGAATAAAAAGTAGTGGAGATGCGGTAGAAGTTAAAAAATAAAAGATAAAAATGAAAAGTGACAGTGAAAACTTAAAAAACTAAAGAGAAGAAAAATCGAGATACAAAAAAATAAAAGTGAAAAATGGCGGTGAAAAGTTAAAAATGGGATTTAGAAAAGGACCGAATAGAAACACGATAGAGATACAATAGAGAAACTTTGGATATATTTTGGGGAAAAACGGTCGAAAAATAGATAATAAAAATGGCAAAGTTTATGAAAAAATCCGAAGAATTGGCCGCAGAAGAATCTCAAGTGGATAGTTCGCGAAAAAAGATGTGGCGTCCGCTTTGGTTGGTTTTGATTATCGTTGTTTTGGTTTTAGTGGTTGTCAGTGTGAGCCGGAGTGGTTGGGGGGTCGGTAACAGCAAGTGGCAAGCCCTTTTTCTTAGCAACAACCAAGTTTACTTCGGTCATATTGATCGAATGGGAGAAACGATTGCGCTCTCGAAAATTTTTTATTTGAGAGTGAACCAACAGTTACAACAAGGAACGCCACCGACACCGACTTTTGATTTAGTGAAACTAGGAACTGAACTGCATGGACCAGCGGATAGGATGTATATCCCTAGGTCTTCAGTTCTTTTTTGGGAAGATATGAGGGCCGATTCACAAGTGGTTCAGGGAATCGAGAAAGTTTTGAATCAGAATAAGAAGTAAATTTTTCTGGCTTGAAAGTTTTATGAGGAAGTATGAAGTACAGACTTCTTTTTGGTTTGGCGGTTTTATTGTGGCTTTGGCCGTGGTTTGGGGCGAATTTGGCTTTGGCGGACGTAGCGACTTCGACTAGCTTTAATCTCCACTCGGTAATTGGAACTGGCGGCAGCCGATCAACTTCAACTACTTTTAATGAAAAAGGTGTATTAGGGCAACCGGGGGAAGGGATTTCATCAAGCACCTCTTTTGTACTTAAGGGAGGGTTTTTGTACTTTGGGCCGGCGGTGACGACGACGGTGGCGACGAGCGGGGGTCCGGGACCGAGTGGTGGAGGAGGGCCGACTGGTGGGGGGGGAGGGGGTCTTTTTTTTCCAGGGGAACAGCCGCTGCCTAAAAAAACTGGAAAGTTGAGGTGCGGCAGTTTGGCGTTGGACAAGGTGGATTTAAGCGGGGATTGTAAGGTTAATTTGATTGATCTTTCGATTCTGCTTTATTACTACGAGCGAAGCGGTCCAGGCGTGGCCCAATACGATTTTAACGAGAACTTGACGGTCGATTTTCCTGATATTTCAGTGATGATGTTTTATTGGTCTGGTTAAATGAGGATATAGAATTTAGAATTTAGGATTTAGGTTACTATGGAAAAAGAATCACCGAAATCTTTTAACCGGTATGGCTCTAAATTTCCAGGCCCTGCCTTTTTGTTTTTACTCCTGTATTCTATATCCTATATCCTAAATCCTTCTACTGGTTATGCATCATCTCATCCGGTTTTTTATTTTGAAGGACCAGAGGGGATGCTCGGGGCGGGAAGCGAGTTTTCAGTGAAAGTTTTGGTGGATTCAAAGGAAGCTCTCAATGCTTATGCCTTCTCGATTGATTACCCAGCTGAGAAGCTTGAGGTGGTCAGTGTCAATGACGCCGGTACGATTCTAGACATTAGAAAAGATCAGCCGGAGGCCCCTTTTTCGAGTCCGCTTAAATTTTCCGGCGCCGGTTTTAAATCTTTTTCTGGGAAGGCGGGGTTGCTTTTTAGGATTAACTTTAGAGTGATTGAAGTCGGATCTAGTCTACTAACATTTAGCGAATCAAAAGCTTACTTAGCTGACGGCAAGGGAACACTCATTGTTCCTGAGGTTCGAATTTTAAAGGTAGAAGCAAAAGAAGGTATTCTCGGGAGCACTCCCGAAGTGGTAAACGACAAAACGCCACCTTCATTTGAAAAACTGGCTTTAGTGCCGGACCCGATAAATTCTGGTCAAAAGTTGCTGACTTTTTTAGTTAAAGATGATGTTTCTGGAGTTAGAGATGTGTCACTGCAATCTAAACGCTGGTTATGGTGGGAGGAGATTAAGAAGATCAGCAATCCGGCGGCAGTTTCGAATTCGACGTGGGCGGTGAGGGTTCGAGTGAGCGATAACACCGGCAACATTAGCGAGAAGATAATTTACGATTGGGGAGTTCTGGCGCGGAATCTTTGGCCTCTCATTTTGATAATGTTCTTTGCCATCATCCTAGTTATAAACAGAATATTTAGAAGAAAGCGGTTATAATGAGAGGGTAATGAGAAAGCTTTTGAGGAGTGTCTTTTTGTGTCTGTGGCTGATTTTCACACTAGCTCCTTTAGGCGCAAAGGCAAGTCCTGGGATTAGTTCAGCTTCATTATCTCTGGCGCCGGCCACCGGTACTTTTACGGTGGGGAGCACGTTTACGGTTTCGCTTTTTTTAAATACGGGGGGACAAGCAGTGAACGCCATCGAGGCCAATTTGAATTTCCCGACCGATAAATTGCAAGTAGTGGCGCCTTCGGCTGGGAAGTCTTTGATCCACGTCTGGATTAATCAACCGACTTATTCGAACATTGACGGCTCCCTGAAGTTTCAGGGCGCGATACCGAATCCCGGCATTAACACGGAGAGCGGTTTGATTTCGACGGTGACTTTCCGAGTGAAGCAGGTGGGGGTGGCAACCGTAAAAATCTCCGACAGCTCGCGGGTGCTTTTAAACGATGGCAAAGGCACCGATATTTTGGGCAACACGGATAGCGGCGTCTACGAACTGATTTTGCCGCCGCCGGCGGGACCACTCGTCGTGTCACCAACTCATCCCGACCAGACTAAGTGGTACCCAATTAACAACGCAGCCTTGGGGTTTGAAAAAATTCCGGCGGTTCGAGGTTTCAGTTATGTTTTGAATGATTCACCAGTGGATGTCCCAGACGAAATTTCGGAAGGCATAAAAACTAACGTGGTTTACACGAACCTGGCCGACGGGATTCATTATTTCCATATTAAATCTTTAGGGGCGGATGCGTGGGGTGGAGTGACCCATTTTGCGGTTAATGTTGATAAGACTCCACCGGCCACCTTTCCGGTTAATATTTCACCCAGCAATTATACTTCTCGTCGACAGCCCATTATTGATTTTAGAACGACGGATGCGGCCTCGGGGATAGATCACTACGAACTGAAGATTATTCCTTTAGATGGGTCGGCGCGAGAAGCATTGGGGGTGCAAGATAAGAACGGCACGCCTTTTTTTATTGAAGTTAATCCTCCCTACTATCGGGAACTGGGACTAGGGAGATACGACGTGGTGGTTCGGGGTTACGATAAGGCGGGTAATTTTTATCAGGCGACAGAGAAGCTGACGATTACTCGAGCGGTTTTTGAGTTGGTGAGAGGCGAGGGTATCCAGATTAAGGGAGTAATTCTCATTCGGTGGCCCTACGTTTGGGCTTTGTGTATTCTGCTTTTAATCATTTTAGGTTACTTAGGGAGAAGAGTTTTAAGGAGACACCGGGAGGTGCATGAGTATCTCGAGAGTGGGGCTCTCCGGCATCCGACGGTGGCTCCCAAGCTTGAAGAATTGAGGAAAAAACAGAAAGATTACTCTTCCGATTCAGGGAAAGGGCTCGCCGCAGTCGTGATGCTGATTTTAATGGCCGGGGCGATGGTTTTAGGTTCTAAGGAAGCGAGGGCTCAAGTGAAAGCGGCCAGTGTCTTGAAAGTGGAGCCGCCGATTGTGACTCTTTTGCCGAAAGCGATTTCGAATGACGAAATTTTGTATATCGGCGGGAGAGCGGGAGCGCCGGAAGCGGAAGTCATCGTGTATCTTCAGAATAAAACGACGGGTGAGTCGATCAGCCAATCCGTCAAGACGGATCAAACCGGAGCCTGGTTTTATTCATTCTCGCAGTTTTTCAACCCGGGCGATTACGTGGTTTGGACCCAGCTTAAAGTGGGGGACGAACTTAGCCCGCCAAGTCCGGAGAGGAGTTTGGTGGTGGCGCCCTTAGCCATTCAGATTGGAGGAGGACGGCTGGGGTACGAGGAGTTGTATTTGATAATTCTTTCGGTTTTGAGCGCGGCGTTTTTGGGGATCATCATATTTATCGGCTACCATTCTTATCACCAACGGGTAAAGAGTAAGCGACTACTTGAGGAGATTCGCCAGGCGGAGGAATCGGTGAGAAGAGGGTTTCTGGTTTTGCGCCGTGACATTGAGGCGGAACTGGCTACGATCCGAAGAGCCAAGATGAGCAAGGAGCTCCAGTTTGAGGAGAAGACTCGTGAGGAGAAGTTGCTTAAGGATTTGGAATTAGTCAACAATTACGTCGGCAAGGAGATTTGGGAAATCGAGAAGGAGCTCGGTTCGTGAAGTATGATCATGAAGCTTATGTTACGAGAGAGGCGGTTTTTCTGGTGACTATTGCCAAATCTGGGCTTTTTTGGTAACTTTTGGGTGGGAAAAGGCCTTGTATTTAAGTAGGGTTCGATACCCCCCTACGATTAAGTAGGTGGGAGGGTAAAGGTCGCTAATTTAATAAAAGTAATGGTTTTCCTTTATATTACTTGTAAGAATCAAGAGGAAGCCAAAAGAATCGGCCGACAGTTGGTGAGGGAAAAAGCGGCCGGATGCGTGAATATCTTCCCTATTAGTTCGGTTTATGGGGATGGCGGAGGAGTCCGAGAAACTGAAGAGACTTCGATGATTGTCAAAACGATTGATTCGAAGGTGCAGGAGGTGGAAGATATCGTGCGAAGCATCCACAGCTACAAAGTTCCTTGCATCGCTTCTTTTTCGCTTCATCGCTTGAACCATGAGTACAAAGAGTGGCTCACGAGTCAAGTGGTGTAGGTGATTTTGGTAAATAATTCCTTAGCGCCCAAAAGGATGGGGGTTAGATTTTATAATATCTATTCTATGAAGTTTCAGCTTGTTAAAAATATTTCGAAAACAACCGCGCCAGTTTTTATTTTAAAAGACGAAGATCGGATTGATCGACACGGTTTTTTTAAATTTTTGTCGGATGGAGACAGGAAGTATTTAGTGAACTTTCAGAAAAATTTTCCGATCAAAAAAGAGCATAGCCATCCTTTGGTTTTGCCATCGGGGGTTAAAGTGATGGTGATTGGAGTATGGGAGAGAGCGAAATTTAATCATCGGAAAGCCATGATGACGGCTCGGAGAGTGATCGCGGTTGCGAGACGGGAGCGAGTGCGGAATTTGGCGGTAAGTTTTGAAGATTTTTTGGCAAAAGATAACCGCGATAATCGAAAGACACTGGCTGAAGTTTTGGCGACGCAGATGGAAATGGCGAATTACGAGTTTGTGAAGTACAAGACGCCGCAACCAGAAGGGTGGGCTTTTGTGCAGGAAGTCGGGGTGGTTTCCGAAAAACCGATGCCAATTTTAAATGAAGCCTTGAAGCAAGGACAAATTGTGGGTGAGGAGATTAACAACGCGAGGACACTTTCGAATACGCCGGGGAACGATATGACGCCTCAAACTTTAGCCAACGGAGCGCTTAAAATTGGCGAGCAGTATAAAGTCAAGGTTGAGATTCTGGACGAAAAGGCCATGAAGGAGCTCAAGATGGGTGGGGTGTTGGGTGTAGCGAAGGGTTCAATGGAGAAGCCAAAGTTTATTGTGATGGAATATATGAAAGGTAAGCGCTCGGAGAAGCCGGTAGTTTTAGTGGGCAAAGGGGTAACGTTTGATACGGGGGGTTTGAATTTGAAACCGGAGAATGGAATTTATGAGATGCATATGGATATGTCGGGTGGGGCGGCGGTGATCCATACGATCGCGGCACTCGCTCGACTAAAAGTGAAGAAAAATATCGTGGCTTTGGTGCCGGCGGTCGAGAATATGCCGTCGGGATCGAGTTATCACCCCGGGGATGTTTTGACGACGATGAACGGAAAGACGATTGAAGTTTTGAATACGGATGCCGAAGGACGGGTGATTTTGGCGGACGCTTTGGAATATTCCAAGAAATATAAACCTCGATTAGTGATTGACGTGGCGACTTTAACGGGTTCCGCCATATCAGCCTTGGGACAAAGGGCTTCGGCGATTTTTTCTAACAACGCTCGAGTGGAACAGAAGATGATCGAGAGCGGTGAGGCGGTGGGTGATTTTCTTTGGGCGTTGCCCTTATGGGAGGAGTATGAGGAGGATGTGAAGGGCACGTTTGGAGATGTGGCGAATAGCTCTAAAACCAGATACGGCGGCGTGATTAATGGAGCGATGTTTCTCTGGCAGTTTATAAAGAGTTCACAAGAGACAAGAGACAAGGGACATGGAGGGGAAAAGGATCAGATTCCGTGGGTGCATATTGATATGGCGCCGCGAATGACGGCGACGGAAAATGAATTTTTGGCGAAGGGCTCGACCGGCGCGCCGGTGGGACTTTTGACGGAATTTTTGAAGAAGTTTTAGGGTAGACACTAGCCACTAGGGTTTAGGGTATAATAAATAAATGAATTCGGCGGCTTGAGACATCCGAGGTTTTTTTGATGTTTTTTACTTAAGATGCTATGACGCGTCATAGCGTAATGGAGGATTTGGTGCGTTCGAGGAAGTCTTTGAGGGATCTGGGGAAGCTCGCGAAGTAGAGGAGGGAGCCGAAGGCGGTGCCTAAAGTGACAGAGATCAAAAACTGGTTGTATTCTCGGATAAGCAAATAGTCAACCAGGGCGTAGGCCGAGAGGGCGGTGACGACAAGGACGGTGAGGCCAACGGTTTTGTGAGAGGCGACGACATTTTTCATCGTGAAAAGAATAAAGACGATGACGCTCGCTAAGAAAGCCAAGTTGAGGTTGATGCCCTGGAAGATCGGGTCGTGGGGAAAGCCAACGTCTAAAAAGTGACTGACTTTATAGACTAAAACGATAGCGACGAGAGTGAGGCCACCCCAGAAACCGGATTTGACGGCTTTGACGTCTCTCGCGTAATCCGGATCTTTGTCGGTCTTTTTAGTCATCACAAGAACAAGCAAGAGGATAAGAGGGATAATGACCCAGGTGATAAAGTCGAAGAGGAAGTTTAAAGTTTTGGGCATCCCAGTACTACAATTTTGATTGATAATACGACCTGAGGCGTTTGGCCAGAAATCTTCGTCCACCAGTAGCTTTAGTTTTCTCTGCGTTCAGCGTCAACTTCACTAGTGCAGGCTTCAAAATAGATCAGTTTCATAGGTAATCTTGGTTTAGTTGAAAAGTTCAACCCTTTTTGATGTTCTTCTATTCTTCGCTTCAAGTTGTTGGTAAATCCAATATATTGGTTATCATCTTTAAGACTTTCTAAAACATACACGTAGAAGAACATCGTCAAAATTGTAGTACTGGGCATGATAGAAGTTTAAAATTTAAAGATCAAAATGTAAAATTTTGGTATCCGTCCGGATTTCCAAGATAGGTTGTGCTTTTATGGTATCTTATCTGACACATTTTGAAAAGTTGAAAAGTTAGATTACAATTAAGGGAGATTTATGCCCGGTACTACAACTTCAACGCTTAAAATACCAGCGGTTTATATTCTGTGTTTTGTTTTTAACCGTAATGAACTTAATATTTGGCAAGATAGTCGACTTAGGATAAAATTGAAGTTGTAGTACCGGGTATGCCATTTTTATCGCAAGATGTAGTTTATTTCGGCCGGACGGATTTTCGTAACGCGAAGCGACTTTTCGGCATTAAGCGCAACGATCGGCGACAGCATATGTACGTGGTGGGGAAGACTGGGACTGGTAAAACGGCTCTGCTTCACAACATGGTGGTGCAAGATATTACGAATGGCGAGGGGGTGTGCGTGGTGGATCCGCACGGAGAGTTTGTGGAAAGTCTTTTGTCTAAAATTCCGGAGGAGAGACTCAAGGATGTGATTTATTTCAATCCGGCGGACACCGATTATCCGATGGGGTTTAATCCGCTCGAGTTGCCGGATCAAAAATATAAACACTTGGCGGCTTCGGGGCTGATGGCCATTTTTACCAAGATTTGGGCGAATGTTTGGTCGGCGAGGATGGAGTACATTTTAAATAACGCTATTTTGGCGCTCTTAGAGACGCCGGGATCGACACTTTTGGGAGTGAATAGAATTTTAGTCGACAAGGATTTCCGCCAAAAGATTATTGTGAACGTCAAAGATCCGGTGGTCAAGGCTTTTTGGACCAACGAGTTTGAAGCTTGGCGGGATCAGTTTCGCAACGAAGCCATCGCGCCGATTCAAAATAAAGTCGGGCAATTTCTTTCGACTGATTTGATTCGGAATGTCGTCGGTCAGCCGAAGAGCACGATCGACATTTTCGAGATTATAAACACCCGGAAAATTTTCCTCGTCAATGTTTCGAAGGGGCGGATTGGGGAGGACAATTCCGCGCTTTTAGGGGCGATGCTCATCACTAAAATTCAGCTCTCGGCGATGGAGCGGGTGCGGATTCCAGAGGAAGAACGGGCGGATTTTTATTTATACGTCGACGAGTTTCAAAATTTTGCCACTGATTCCTTTGCCGGCATTCTTTCGGAGGCAAGGAAGTATCGGTTGAATTTGATTTTGGCGCACCAGTACATTGGGCAGCTGGTGACGGACGTTTCGACCAAAGTGCGGGACGCAGTTTTTGGCAACTGCGGGACGATGGTGATTTTTCGGATTGGGGCTACAGACGCCGAATTTTTGGAGAACGAACTGACACCCGAGTTTTTGCCAGAAGATATGGTCAACCTGCCGAATTACGCGGTTTATTTGAAGCTGATGGTGAACGGGATTACCTCGCGACCGTTTTCGGCGGCGACGTTGCCGCCGTTTAAGGTGCCGACTTCTTCGGTGACGATTGAGAAGGTGCTCGAAGATTCTAGAAAAAATTACACGCGTTCGAGATATGAAGTCGAGTCTCAAATTAATAGCTGGAGCGGGATGATGGGGGATGTGGTCGGTGGAGACGAAGAGAAAGCGAGGAGCGGAGTGGAACCGGGAGGTAAGTTGCCTGAGGGTCAAAAAATCGCGGCGACCTGTTCTTCTTGCGGGAAAAGGACGGAGCTGAATTTTGTGCCCACCGAGGGGCGGCCGATTTACTGCCGCGATTGTTTGGCGAAGATAAAAACGGGCGAGATGCCGAGAGTGAAGGTAGGGAAGGTCAAAGTGGCTAAACCTCAAGATAAATATTTTTCGGATTTGGCGGGATTGGGCATTGAATTTGAAGAAGATAAAAAGAAAGAGGGGGATGAGGAGGGAGGAGAAGGCAGTGAGCCTTCGAGGAGACCGGGGGGTTTGGCAACTCCGACTGGCCGAGGAATAAAGGAAATGGCGGAGGCGTCACTAAAAAAAGAAGTTTCCTTGCACTTAAGCGATCTAAAACCTAACGAGAAAGAGAGGACACAAAAGCCGAAAAAAACTTCGGGTTTAAATATCGAAGAACTCCGGCGATCGATCACGGAAGCTTTG
Source organism: Candidatus Liptonbacteria bacterium (assembly GCA_016194445.1). Classification (GTDB taxonomy): domain Bacteria; phylum Patescibacteriota; class Minisyncoccia; order UBA6257; family 2-01-FULL-56-20; genus VMFW01. Next base: position 15,540 of record JACQBP010000010.1, read on the forward strand.
GAAAACCAAACGGCGGTTACTAAGGCGGAAGACAGTAATCAAAATGACTTTAGAGAAGAGAAGGCGATTTGATATCATTACGATTTTCCCGAAGATCTTTGATTCTTACATTGGAGAGTCTTTTTTTAAGCGCGCGATTAAGGCGGGACTAATCGAGATTCGGACGCATAATCTGCGAGATTTCACTAACGATAAACATGCGAGAGTTGATGATCGGCCTTTTGGCGGGGGACCCGGGATGGTCCTAAAAATCGAACCGATTTTCCGAGCTGTTCAAAATGTTCGAGTTGATCGAAATGTTCGAAATGACGATCAAGCGAAGCGATCCATCAAGCGAAGTGATCGAGCGGTTCGAACTCGAGTTATTCTCTTCAGCACTCGGGGAAAGAAATTGGACGCGAAGATGGCGCAGAGGCTGGCGAAGTATGACCAATTAATTTTGATTTGCGGGAGATATGAGGGAGTGGATGAAAGGGTGGCAAAATATGTTGCCGACGAAGAAATCTCGATCGGGGATTATGTTTTGTCGGGAGGCGAATTGCCGGCCGCTGTTTTGATTGAGACGATCAGTCGTTTTTTGCCGGGTTTTTTGGGCAAGCGGGAGTCACTCGAGGAAGTTAAGGGTACTTATCCGGTTTATACTCAACCGGCTGATTTTCGGCCGATAAAATCGAGAAGTGTCTGGAAGGCGCCGAAAGTTTTGTTGTCGGGAGATCACAAAAAAATCCAAGCATGGCGATCCGACAAAAAGTCCTCTTCTGGGGTTTGATTTTTCTTTTAGGTATTTTTGGCGCTTCGAGCGGGTGGAGTTTTTATTGGGTTTTTTTATTGGCCGGAGTTGGCGCTTTGATTTTTTGGCGGTTTAGAAAAGAAAAGAAAGGGGCATTACTAGTGGTTGGGACTTTGGTTGGTCTTGGCCTCGGATTTTTTTACTACAGTTTTTATATTAATTTCACCGAGCGGAACCAAAACATTGTTTTGGACCGGAAAATTAATTTTGCGGGTGTGGTTACGAAAACCGAGATGCGGGACACTTATCAAAAATTAATTTTAGAACTTACGCCGCCTGATCGGGGGACGGTGATGGTCTTAGCTAAGCCAGCGCCAAACTTTGAGTACGGCGATCTTCTTAGGATGGAAGGGGAAATTAGGGCGAGTCAGTTTGTCAATCAACCGCCCACGGTCGCTTTCCCAAAAATTGAAGTCGAAGCTAAAGATCAAGGGTTTTGGTTAAAAGCTGAACTTTATAAATTTAAAAACCATTTGACCGCTCAATTTAAGAAATATCTGAACGCTGACCAGGCGGCGCTCGTTTCGGGGATTACTTTCGGCGAGCGAGCTGAATTTAACAAAGATTTGAAAAACGATATGGCTCGAAGCGGAGTGACTCACATTGTGGCCTTGTCGGGCTACAACATCGCTGTTTTAGTTTTGGCCATTGAGCGGTCTTTGAAGAAACTGATGGCTCGCCGAAAGAGATTTTATTTGACGCTCGCGATTATCTTCCTTTTCGTCCTAATGGTGGGTGGTGAGGCATCGGTCGTGCGGGCGGCAATTATGGGCGCGCTCATTCTCCTCGCCCAACATATCGGCCGACCGCACGATGCGTTGCATATTATAATGCTCACGGCTCTCGGGATGGTTTTAGTGAATCCCACTCTTCTCGCGTACGACATCGGTTTTCAGCTTTCATTTTTGAGTTTACTCGGGATTATTTTTCTGGAGCCGGCTCTCCGAAGAATTTTTAAAGTTGAAACTAAAAAAGGGGAAAGCTTTTTGGCTTGGAGGGAAAATGGCCTCACAACTATGGCCGCGCAACTGGCTGTGATTCCCGTTTTGATCCACAGCTTCAATCAGTTTTCCTTGACGGCGGTGGTTTCAAACGCTTTGATTTTGGTGACGGTGCCTTTGGCCATGTTTTTGGGGTTTCTGCTCGTAACCCTAAGTTCCATTTCTTTTTTCCTCGGCTTTTTGGCGGCAAAACTGGTAAGCATTTTGGCTTTCTATCAAATTTCCATCATCAAGATATTTTCGGTAATTTATATACCTCTGCCCGGCGGCCAATTTTTAAATAGTGGAATTGTTTTTGTAGTTTACTATGCCTTACTGATTTGGCTGGTCTTGTTGAAACAAGAAAAGGTCCCGACATTTAAAAAAATAAACCGATGAAAAATTTGAGTTGGATCATCGTTTTGGCCCTCATTGGTCTTAATTTGTTAACTTGGCGCGAAATAGTTTTTTCGAGTCAGGCCGGACCGGCTAAATTTTATTTTCTCCAAATCGGCCAGGGCGATTCAACTTTGGTCGAGTTACCCACCGGAGCGCAGATTTTAACCGATGCCGGGCCGACGAAAAAAGTGGTTGACGAGTTGCAAAAGGTGATGGCTGGATCTGATCGCTATATAGACTTAGTGGTGGTTTCGCATCCGCAACTGGACCACTTCAACGGTTTTAACGATGTTTTAGATCGTTATCAAATCGGCGCTTTTATTTTTAACGGGCGGGAATCGGAACTGCCGGAATGGAAAGGTTTGATGGCTAAAGTTAAAGAGAAAAAAATTCCGCTCGTCACACTCGCGGAGGGCGATCGAATAAAAAATGGCGGAAATGTGATTGACTTTATTTCACCGACTAAAGATTTTATTCAAAGCGCGGAGTTAAACGACACTGGCCTGGTTGAACTTATAAAAACAGAAAAAATGAGAATGCTTTTGACCGCAGACATCGGCGCGAACGTGGAAAAATATCTGGTCGAAAAATTCGGCGGGCAGTTGGCGGCCGATATTTTGAAAGTACCTCACCACGGTTCGAAGTATTCCTCAAGCGAAGAATTTTTAAAAGCGATTCAGCCGAAGGTGGCCGTAATTGAGGTGGGTCAAAATAAGTATGGTCATCCAACCAAAGAAGCGTTGGACCGTTTGGAAGGGGTGGGCGCTAAAATTTTCCGCACAGATAGAAATGGAACTGTCACGATCACCACTTTCGGAGACAAAATGGAGGTTTTTGAGAATTAACCCCAGCACCGCAAGTGCGACGTCGCGAACTTTTCAGGACACGTTATTCTAAAACTAATAAGCGTGAGTCATCTAGGCACATTAAGTAAAAGGAATAGAAAATAATCGCACTTGGGGTACTGAGTGAGGCGAATCCGCTTTCCGTGTCAGACCGCGGACTGGTTTGGGCTTTTTTTGACGCTGATTTTTTGGGGTGGAGTGTGCCTCGGTACTAATTAAAAATAGTTTTGGGGTGTGTTATAATAATTCTAGAATGACTTTGCTGATTCGGAACGTCAATATTTTAGGGAGTGATCAGAAATTGCCCGAGAAACTAGATGTTTTTGTAAGCGGAGATAGAATTACCGCTCTTGGGCGCTTTCCAGGGAAGAAGGCGGATGAGGTGATTGAAGGGCAGGGATGTTACTTAGCGCCCGGATTTATTGATATTCAGACCGCCTCGGATCATTACTTGAGTATTTTTACGAATCCAGCGCAAGAGGATTTTATTAAACAAGGGGTGACTACGATTGCCGGAGGATTTTGCGGGGCATCGCTCGCGCCGCTTATTTACGGAAGTTTGGAGTCGGTGGAGGAATGGACCACCACCAAGCAGATTAACGTGGATTGGCACAGTGTCGGCGAGTTTTTGACGGTTCTCACCAAAAGGCGGCTGGGAGTGAACTTTTTGACGTTAGTGGGCCACGCGACGGTGCGGCAGGCCATTATTTCCGGTCCGCCACGAAATTTAACGAAAAACGAACTTGCGATTTTTGAGGAAATTTTAAAAAAATCGCTCAAAGAAGGCGCGTTCGGACTTTCAACGGGGTTGGGTTATGTGGCGAGCCGAGAGACACCTTATCAAGAATTAAAAGCATTAGGTTCAATTACGCGAGACGCTGGCGGTTTTTACGCCACGCATCTTAGAGATGAAACGGATGATCTGCAAGCTTCAGTTGAGGAGACGATAAAATTAACGACGGAAATAAAATCCAGAACGATGATAAGTCACCTTTTGCCAGTCGAAGGTTACGAAAGGAATTATGAAGCTGCCTTGCGAGTGATGAATGATTTGCCAGAAGAAGTGGATCTTCATTTTAGCCTCTACCCGTCTTCCGTTCGGATTTTAAAACTTTACGCTTTTTTGCCGAAGTGGGCGCAGAAAGACGATTTTGAAGTGATGAGATTAAGTTTGAGGGATGAATGGCTGCGGTCGAAGATGGTGAAAGATTTGCCAAAAGTGGATCCAAAAAACTTTGTCGTGGCACAGGCGCCGGGTAACGACAGTCTGGTCGGGTATTCGTTGGCGGATTTGAAAAAAGTTTATTCACTTAAAACTTGCGAAGAGACATTAATGAAACTGATGCTGACCACGAATCTTTACGCCACGGTTTTTTATAAGAGTATCGCCCACAATTTGATTCGACAGGCGCTTCAAAGTTCTCGGTCACTAGTAGCTTCAAACGCCGCGAGTTTTCGAGGGAATACTCGAGTCAAGGTTTTAAAACCGGAGCGGGCGACCGCGACATTTACAAAATTCCTGAAATTGGTGCAGGAGGAAAAAATTTTGACGCTTGAGGCCGCCATCCAAAAAATCACGGCGGAGCCAGCTAGAAAAATCGGTTTAATCAAGCGCGGGGTGATTAAGGACGGTTATTTTGCTGATCTGACGGGCTTTAAGGGTGATCAGATATTGTTTGTCGTCGTGAATGGGCGAGTGGCTTTTCGAGACGGTAATGTCACAGAGGTTTTGGGAGGACAAGTTTTGAGAAAAAGTTGATCTAAATAGGTTAAGAAGTGAAGCTTCGGCCGCGCAGGTTTTAAATCACACTTAAGCAAATGTTGGGCGTTAAAACGAAGACTGGTCACAGCCCCGACTACCTGCTCTTGGCAGTGATTTTTATTTTAACGATTTTCGGTTTAGTGATGCTTTCAAGCGCTTCTTCTGAACTGGGTAAAATCCGTTTTAACGACAGCTATTATTATTTAAAGCACCAAGTTATAAGCGGTCTTTTGATAGGTCTCATTGGTTTTTTCGTGGCCTATAAATTTTATTATCCGAACTACAAAAAATTGGCTTTGCCCTTGCTAATTATTTCACTGGGACTTTTAACTTTGGTTTTTACTAAACTGGGAGTGACGGCGGGTGGGGCAACGAGATGGATTAGACTTGGGCCGACGGCATTTCAGCCGGCCGAGCTTTTAAAAATCACCTTTATTCTTTATTTGGCGGCTTGGCTCAGCAACGCCAAAATTCAGAGAGGGAAAAGTTTGGCGCAAGGTTTTTTACCGTTTTTAATTGTTTCGGGGGTGATGGCAGTTTTACTCATTCTCCAACCGGCGACGAGTATGGTGGTGCTTTTGATCACGGCGGGTTTGGTGGTTTATTTTTTAAGCGGGGCAAAATTGAAATATTTAGGATTCCTCGGATTAATCGGAGTGGTGGCTTTGAGTATTATCATCTACTTAACTCCTTATCGCTTCGAGCGAGTCGCGACTTTTTTAAAATCCGGGCGGGATACCCGAGGCGCCGGGTATCACCTGAACGAAGCGCTGATTGCCATCGGTTCGGGAGGACTAACGGGAGTTGGTTTTGGGGATTCGCGAACGAAAACTAATTACTTGCCGGCACCGATTGATGATTCGATTTTTGCGGTTGCGGCGGAAGAATTGGGTTTTATTGGAGCGGGTAGTTTGATTGTGGTTTTTGGTTTTTTTGTTTTTAGATTATTCTGGATATCGAGAAAAATCCGGGATCAATTCGGACGATTGCTTTTAATTGGATTTGCCTCAATCATCGCCATTCAATCGCTCGTGAATATCGCGGCCATCTCGGGAATTTTGCCACTGACCGGACTGCCGCTGCCTTTTGTTAGTTACGGGGGGACGGCTTTGGCGATTTTCTTGACTATGAGCGGAATCGCCGCTAACGTTTCGAAATACACTTCATAAATTAAAATTATGGATAAGCCCCGCACAACAAATGCGATCAATACCTTATACTTATCTTCTATAACTTTAAAACGTTAAAGCTTATCACTTAAGTAAATAAAACTATGACCAATGAAACTTCTCAATCGCATGTGTTGTCACGGGGCAAGCGGGTTATTTTACTCACAGGCGGGGGCAGCGGGGGACACATTTACCCTTTGAGCGCGGTAACTGAACAGTTTAAGAAACTGATTTCGAATCACCTGATTTATTATTTAGGGCCAGTGGATGTTTTTAGCGTGACTTTAGCGACTCATTACGGAGTCAAGATGCGAAAAATCGCGACGGCTAAGCTCGACCGGTTTTTATCTTTCCGAAACATTTTCTTGCTGCCAAAGTTTTTTTGGAGTTTGCTCCAAGCTTTATTTAAAGTTTTTTGGATCATGCCGGAGGTGATTTTTTCTAAAGGTGGCCCGGGGGCTTTGCCGGTAGTTTTAGCGGGATGGTTTTATCGAATTCCGATTGTGATTCATGAATCAGACGCTCTGCCGGGGCTCACCAATCTCATTTCGGCTAGATTCGCCAAAAAAATCGCTTTGAGTTTTGAAGGATCAGCGGGATATTTTGATCCCAAGAAAACTTTTGTGACGGGTAATCCAGTGCGGGAAGAACTTTTGGGTACCCGATATTCGAGCGAGGTGGCTAAGGACGAACTACATTTCAATATGCAGATTCCCTTAACTTTAGTTTTGGGCGGCTCGCAGGGGTCAAAGCGAATAAACGAATTTATTTTAGCCAATTTAGGAAAGTTACTCAAAGAAACTCAAATTTTGCATCAGACTGGGTCGGCGAATTATCTTGAAGTTAAAAATCTTTCCCGGGCGGCGATTTTGGAGTTGCCGCTTAAGGAGGAGTTGGAACATCGATATCAGGCGGTGCCTTATTTAGATGAAGACATGAAGGCAGCATTGCTCGCAGCCGATTTAGTGGTGGCGAGAGCGGGGAGCGGGACGATTTTTGAAATTGCCGCTTTTGGCAAACCGGCGATTTTGATTCCGCTTAAGGAGTCGGCGAATGACCACCAAAGGGCTAACGCGTTTGAGTTTGCTCGGGCGGGTGGGGGAGTGGTGATCGAAGAAGAAAATCTACTCCCAGGAATTTTTACGAGTCGACTCCACGAGATTTTGGGGAACCAAAATGAAAGAGAAAAAATGGCCGAAGCGGCGGTAAAATTTTTCCAGCCGGGAGCGGCGGAAGCTATCGCTCGGGAGGTTTTAAAATTAGCTGGTGCCTAGGTTACATTTTGGACTTCAAAATCGGGGCAAAAAATGCTAGGATTTTTGGATGACTCCCCATCCTAAAAAGACGGTTAGGGTGCGATTGGCGCCATCACCGACCGGGCCGTTGCATTTGGGTACCGCTAGGACAGGCCTTTTTAACTGGCTTTTTGCCCGCCAGCAGGGAGGTAAATTTATATTAAGAATTGAGGATACGGACCAAGAGCGATCGGAAAAAAGATACGAAGAGGGGATTATGGAGGGACTCCTGTGGCTCGGGTTAGACTGGGATGAGGGACCAAGGTTCACGAAGCATGAATCACGCAGCATGAATCATGAGTACATTGGAGATTATGGGCCTTATCGACAGAGTGAGCGAACAGAAATTTATAAAAAATATCTTCAAAAACTTTTGGATGATGGTCGGGCCTATTATTGCTATTGCACCAAAGAAGAACTCGAAGCCCAGCGACAAGCGATGATGGCGGAAGGTTTGCCGCCGAAATATAGCGGACATTGTCGCAATCATCCCGAGCCCAAAGGAAAACTTCCGCAGGTGATTCGTTTTTTGACGCCGGAGACCAGAATTGAATTTACCGATCTAGTGCGAGGTAAAGTTTCTTTCGAGAGTTCGCTTTTTGGAGATATGGTGGTGGCGAAGAATTTGGAGACGCCACTTTATAATTTTGCGGCCGTGATCGACGACGAAGAAATGAAGATCAGCCACGTGATCAGGGGCGAGGATCATCTTTCGAATACCCCGAAGCAAATACTTTTGGCCAAAGCTTTAGGGTTTGAACCGCCGGTTTTTGGCCACTTGCCGCTGATTTTAGCGGCGGATCGTAGCAAACTTTCTAAGCGTTACGCCGACACCTCGCTTTTGGATTATCGAGAGAAAGGTTATTTGCCGGAGGCGGTTGTGAATTTTATGGTGCTTTTGGGTTGGCATCCTAAGAGTTCACCCTCCCAAATTTTGTCCGACAAAACCCGGGAGAGCGAGCAGGAAGTTTTTTCACGTGAGGAGCTCTTAAAAGAATTTGACCTTGGGCGAGTTCAAAAAGCGGGAGCGGTTTTTAGCCAAAGCAAATTGGATTGGTTAAACGGTGAGCATATCAAGAGTATGGAGCCAAAAAAACTTTACGCTTACCTTAAACCACAACTAGAGGCGAGCGGCATTGAGGCGCCGCCAGAATTTCTCGAGAAAGTGATTGCGGCAGAGCGAGAGAGATTGAAAACACTCAATGATTTTTTGACTGCGGCCGGGTTTTTCTTTGAGTTGCCGGATTATGAGAATAAGCTTTTAAAGTGGAAAGATGAAACTTTACCGGAGGTGAAGATGAATTTAACTAAGGTTCTTGAGGTGATCGAGAAAGTATCGGCGGCTAATTTTGAGCAAGAAAAAATTCGAGACGCGCTTTTGCCGCTCTCGGAACTAGGGGACAGAGGTTTATTTTTTTGGCCTTTTCGAGTGGCGCTTTCTGGTCGAGCGGCTTCGCCGGATCCACTTTTGATCGCGGAAGTTTTGGGTAAGGAGGAAACCATTCGGCGTCTCAATTTAGCGATCGAGAAAATTGAAGGAGTCAGAGAAAATTACTATGAGCAAACTGGCTAGAGGTTTAGCTGTGACCTCGCTTTTTTTAGTATGGGTCACCCCAACGACTCTCACGCTGGCCCAAACCAGTGGAGACAGGAATGGGACGACACCGAACCAAGTGTTAATCGAAACGCAAGCTTATCGCGCCGAAATTGAAAATCGAATTAAAGATCAGAACGCCCAACTCGAAAAGCTGAATCAGCAACTCGAGGAAACCCAGAACAAGTTAAATGGCGCAAGAAGCGAGCGGATTAGTTTGCAGAAGGACCTCGAAACCATCAAAAACAGCATCACTCAACTCAATTTGAGCATTAAAGGGGATCAAATCAATATCCAAAAGCTAACCCTTGAGATCGATTCATTGAATTACGACATTCGAGATATTGAAACCGCGACCGAAGATAAACGAGCGTCGGTGGCGGCGGTGCTGCGGGAAATTGACCACAACGATCAAGTGAATTTAATGGTGGTGATTTTAAGCGGGAAAAATTTGGCGGAAAGCGTTTCGGAGTTTCAATCTTTGGCGAATACCGGCTCGCAACTGGGCGTGGATATTAATAACTTGGAGGTTTTGAAAACCAGCAAGGTCCAAAAAGTGGACGAAGTGAATAACAAAAAGAAAGAGATAAGCTCGAGACAAAAAGATTTGGAAACAAAGAAACTGATTGTTCAGGATCAACAGGGTGAGAAAGAAACGATTCTAGAGAACACCAAAAATCAGGAAAGCGTTTATCAAAAAGAGCTCGAAGATCTGCGCAAAAAGCAAGATGAGATTGACGCGCAAATTAGCAAGTACGAAGATGAACTGCGCGCGAAGTTTGACGTGAGTCTTCTGCCAATTAAGCGACACGGCGTTTTGGAGTGGCCGATCAAGTTAAAACAGAATGGCGGAATCGGCATTATCACCCAGCACATGGGTGAGATTTCGCGGTTGTATAAAGGAAGACCGCACAATGGTTTGGACATTGGCGTGCCAGTTGGGACGGCGGTTATGGCCGCGGAAGACGGTAAAGTCGCGGCGGTGGACGATAACGACCGGAGCCGGTGGCGTAAATATCAGTACGGGAAATACATTTTGATTCAACACGGAAATAATTTGGCGACGCTTTACGCGCACCTTTCAAAACAAGTGGTGACGGTCGGTCAGGTGGTGAAACGCGGCGATTTGATCGGTTATTCGGGAAACACGGGTTATACCACTGGCGCCCATCTTCACTTTGGCGTTTATTGGGGCGCGAGTATCCTCATGAAGGCGGTGCCACCGGCTTTAGGACTGGTGCCGGTCGGAGTGGTTTTGAATCCGGAGGACTATCTTTGAGTAGAAAATAGAAAGTAGCAAGTAGAAAATAGAAAAAAATAGCAAGGGCGAGCATGAAACCCCCGAACTAATTGAGGAATAAGCAAGTCTAGAAGAAGTTCCTCAATTAGTACAGGGGAAACGTGAAGCTTGGTTCGGGTGATAATTTCGGGTATGATTAGATTATGAACAAGGGTTGGTTTTTCGGTACTCTCACTCTAGGCGTTTTTTTAAATTTTCTTTTGTTTAATCCAGTCATCGCTCAAAATGATCTCATTCCAGGGTCGCAAAGCCCGAAAGCCACCTTGGATTCAATTTGGGCGCCGGTCATCGGATTTATCAACGGCGGGGTGAGGTTGGTAAACGACATCGTCGATCACTTACTGGATTTTAATTGGTTAAGGAGTAAGGTGGTCGGGATTTTTGACTGGATAAGTGATTTAGTTCAAAGAGTCACTGGGAAGGATTTAGGAGAGATTTTGCGGCTGGCCGGAGGTTTAATCATCAATATTTTTAATTTAGTGATTGTGTTTGCCCGTAAACTTTGGCCTTTTTGAAGAGTAGTCGCGAATAATTCACACCTCTAGTTAGTTGTTTGTGTTACAATTAAGTTATGGCAGATCAAGAACTGGTTGATTATATAAAAAAGTGTTTGGCGCAGGGGATGAGTCAGGAGGAGATAACGCAGGCTTTACTTAAAACCGGTTGGCAGGGGAGTGAGGTTGAAGAGAGTTTTAGGGCGGTGGGAGAGTCAAAATTTTTGGCGACATCTGGAGTTCCAGATGGTTCTGTGGGTTCAGCGATTTTAGGCGCAAAGTCAAAAAAGAAAATATTTTTAATATTGGGGGTATTATTGCTAGTTATAGTTCTAGGCGGAGGTTTTTATTGGTGGCAGAAATCTACAGTATCTATAATTCCTAGTAAAGTAAGTACCGAAAACAGTCAGGTGACGAAAGATGCCAAGCAAAATTATGAAGGGAAGATTTATGGTTCGTTGGATGGATATTTAGCTAAGTCGCTTGAGGATTATAAAAAGACTCATCCCAGTTCCACTTTGGAGGAGGCTAATAAGTTTTCGGAAGATAGAAAAAACAGCTACACTAAATATCGTGAGCATATTTCTCAAGTTCTAGCACATTGCGCCAGTTCCCCAAAGACAGTAACTAGTAGTATTGATCTGACTATTGATTTCAATAAATTAAGTGATTCCGATCCTATATTTAATCAATTAAAGGATTCGAAAATTTTTCCAGATCCTTTAGTGAGAGGTTATGCTGTTTATGGCGATTTGCTTGAAGGATGTGTCTATAAGAATGCTGGAGATGGTAAAACTTGGAAAGTGATTCAGGAGGAAAAAGATTATTTTGCTTTCGACAAAGCTCTTAAAGATCAAGCAACAAAATATGATACTTGTACTGATCTACCCGAGGAGATTGCTATGACGAGAGGAATTGGTTTTCTGGGCGAAGAGGTAAAGTCTGTAATTTCTATTCCAGGCAACTCAAATGATCTGTATCTTAGTTTAAGAGCAGCATGTCTTTATAAGAGTAGCGATGCCGGTTCCAAATGGAAAAGAGTTCAAAAAGAAGAGCCCGAATTTAGAGGTTTTAATCTCTTTGATGCTGGCGGTACAGTTAGAAGACTTTTTGTCGATCCTAATAACACCAGTCATCTATATCACAGTGCTGGGATTGAAAGTTTCGATAATGGTAAAAATTGGCAGCAGGTGATAGTAGAAAAAACTAAAACTGAGAAAATCGTCTTGAATGGTGATGAAAAAACTAAATTTAGTCAGGTAGAAATATCAAATTTAGCAATAGCTGGTGACGGCAAAACTCTTTTCGCGGCTACGGTTGCGAGCTTTGGGACAAAAACTACTAGTTCTTTGTCCCAGAATAACGTTACTTCAAGCGTGTATAGGTCACAGGATGGAGGGGTAAGCTGGAGAAAAATGTATGATTTTTTAGATGACAAAGGAAAAGTGAGAAGATGTGGTAGTAGTTTTATTGTAATAGACCCATTGAACAGCAGTAGCGTCTTTGTCGATTGCGATGATCTTTTCAAGTCAACTGATGGCGGGGAAACATGGAAAGTTTCTCTTAAAGATCCACCAAATATCATGATCGCTACAAAGAGTTTTCTTTACGGCACGAGGACTTCTGCAGGAGCGCAAGCATTTTTTAGAAGTTCGGATAAGGGGAAGACTTGGAACATTAAAGCTACAACTTTAGGTTTGTGGGAGATAGAAACCTTGCCTTCTAATGAAAAAGTAATTTATGCTACGAGTTTCGATAAGAAACTTTATAAATCGGAGGATGCTGGAGATTCTTGGAAGGAGTTACCTTTGCCGATTACTTTTGATCAATATGGAGTTTTAGTTGGTTTGTTGGTTCACGAACCGAGCGGTAAAGTTTTTGTGGTTAGCACAGGAGGTTTAATGAGTGTCCCGATTGAATAGGATTTGTGATGGTGACTGTGGATAATGTCTGTTGATTTGATTGTGCGACTGTGAGAAAATTGAGAGATGGACAAATTGCCGGGTGATTATGTGGCGGGTTTTGTGGATGGTGAGGGTTGTTTTGCTTTAAAATTTAGGCGCGATGTTAAACATGAACGTAAGGGTAAACCCATCTATTTCTATTGGGATATTGAATTCGCTATTGTTTTGCGTGAAGATGATGGAGGGATAATTCAAAACATAAGGGATACTCTGGGTTGTGGGAAAATAAGTATTAGCCGGAAAGGCCAAGTCAGGTATTCAGTAAACAGGATTGATGATTTACTTGATAAGGTAGTGCCATTCTTTGAGAGGTATAGATTAAGGGCAAAAAAGAGATTCGATTTTGAGTTATGGACAGAAGCTCTTGAGATATTGTCGAGAAATCAACAGACTAAGACGAAACGTAAAGGTATAGGTTTTGCAAAAGTAGAATGGGGAAGGGATGATTTAAAAAGGTTGAGAGAAATCCAGGAAGAAATGCGAGAATTTAAGAGTAAAAGGAGTGATTGGAAATGGATAGCTCAAGTTTAATAAATGACATAAAAGGTATAATGTGCGACAGTTCTAATAGTGTAAAATGACTCGGAAAAGCCCTTCCCTACCTCGATTAAACGCTCACTTTGTAGGTATCGGCGGGATTGGAATTAGCGCTTTGGCTAGGTGGTTTTTGGCTCAAAATTGGGCTGTTTCGGGTTCTGACCTGGCGGACAGTCAGATCGTGGCTGATTTAAGAAAAGCCGGCGTAAAGGTCAAAATTGGGCAAAAACAGGCTAATTTACCTAAGAAGGGCTTGGATATGGTCATTTACAGCTCGGCCGTGCCTTATTCCAATCCAGAACTGGTTGAGGCGCGACGGCGAGGTGTCAAGCCGCTTTCCTACCCGGAAGTGGTGGGGTGTCTCACCAAAGTTTATCGGACGATCGCGATTGCTGGCAGTCACGGCAAAAGTACCACAACGGCGCTCACTAGTTTGGTTTTGATGAAGGCCAAGTTGGATCCAAATGTCATACTTGGAACCAACCTGAAAGAATTTGGCAATTCTAATTTTCGGAAAGGACGGTCCAAATGGTTGGTTTTGGAAGCCGACGAATGGAGCGCTTCTTTTTTGAATTATTACCCGGAGATTACGGTCGTGACGAATATCGACAAAGAACATTTAGATTTTTACAAAAACTTGGCGAACGTTAAAAAAATTTTTTTGAAATTTTTAGGGAATACGAAAGTCGGCGGTTATTTGGTTTTGAATCGAGATGATAAGGCGCTTTTTTCGCTCAAGTCCCCTATCTTGAAGCTAGCGGTTAAAAATAAATTGGAGGTTTATTGGTATTCGTTGAATGATCGAGGATCGAGGATCGAGGATCGAGGTTTGAGAAAAGTTTTGAAGATCCCCGGAGAGCATAATGTGTCGAACGCGATGGCGGCCTTGTCGGTGGCGAGAATTTTGAAGATTAAGTTGTCAGTGGCGTTAAGAGCGCTAGGTTCTTATACGGGAGCGTGGAGGAGGTTTGAATACAAGGGTAGGTTTCAGGTTTCAGGTGTCAGGTGTCAGGTGTTTGATGATTACGCTCATCATCCAACTGAAATTAAAGCGACGCTCCAGGCGTTTCGAGAAAAATTTCCAAAATCAAAGTTAGTTTGTGTTTATCAACCGCATCAAGCGAAGAGACTAAGAGCTTTGTTTAAAGAGTTCGTGGGAGCTTTTGAGCTCGCGGACATTTTAATTTTACTGCCTGTTTATGAGGTAGCGGGGCGGGATAAAACGAGTTCTGGTTTTACTTCTCAAAAGTTAGTGGATGTCATAAAGAAAAAATATCCCAAAAAAGAAGTTTACTATCTCCCCTCCCCTAAGCGAATTAGAAATATGTTACATGATACATGTGAAAAGTTTCATTACGACCACTGTGTGGTCGTAATGATGGGCGCGGGAGATATTGTGAACTACACACCGTTGCTACTGCATAAATGATAGTTTATAAATAACGCATAATGGATTTTTATAAAGATCAAGAATCTTTTAAAGAAGCCAGTGGGTACACGATCGACGGAGTTTGGTATCCACGGGTGACGAAGATTGTTTCGATCAAAGCTAAGCCGGCTTTGCTTTATTTTTACGCCGAGGCGGCGAATTATCGGGCGGGGCGGGCGGTGACGCAGAAGTCGGCGGAAGAAGGGACGTTGGTTCACAGCATTATTGAAGGTCTTTTGCTAGATAAGAATCCAGTCATTGAGGAATCAGTTAGGCCTTCCATCGAAGCTTTCCAGAGATTTTGGGAGGAGAAAAATATTCAAGTGACGCCGGAGTTGATTGAAAGGCGAGTGGTGAGCTTTGATCATCGCTACGCTGGGACGGTGGATGCGATCGCTTTGATTGACGGCAAGCTTGGCGTACTCGACATCAAAACTTCGCAGGCGATTTACCGAGATTACAATTTACAAACGGCGGCGTATATGGACGCGCTTAAAAATAATTTTCAAAATTTGCAGACGCGGTGGATTTTACGAGTGGATCAGACCCAAGTTTGCCAAGTCTGCGGAGCGAAAAAACGCGTCAAGGGCGGCCGAGAAAAAGTGAGGCCGATGAACGGAAATTTTGCCGCGATGAGGAATTGCCCCGGGCACGAGTGGTCGGAAGTGAAGGGCGAGATTGAACTCAAGGAATTCCCCTACTGGCAAACGGACTTCGACGCTTTTTTAGGCGCGAAAAAACTTTGGGAGTGGGAGAATGATTTTTGGCTTAAGAAGGTTGGGTATTTGTAATGCATCTCGATTTATCGTTGACTTGAGTAATCCACAGCGGTGATTGCTCTTGTGTTATAATGGTTTGAGTGACTAAGAACCAGTCGGTAAAAATTAGGAGGAAAGAATTAGAGGTTAGAATTTTTTAGGATTAGATATATTTTAGGGCGGCTTCGGGCCGCTTTTTGCGTAGCCTAAAATGAAAAAGTATAAATATTATTGCCGAAGTTGTGAGGAGGTTTTTTATGTTAATCGAGCGAATATGAATGAGAAGCATCACTGCGGCAGTTTTAGCTTGATGGACTGGACCTATGATGGCTCTGAGGAGGAAAAAAGTAAGGAATAGAGTTTGGATTGTTTTTAGGGCGAGGACTTTTCGATGATAATCGGTGCGTGGTTTAGTTCGCGGTTGGCGAGATAGCCAAGGCCAAAACTAAGGCTGGCGACGAGGAAGATGATGAGACCGAGGAGGATTTCTTTTTTGTGGTTTTCGTAGTAGGTTTTTAGGTTTGACCAGGTAGTAGAAATTCGACTTTTTTTATCCATAGGTTCCTCCATGTGTTTTAAAGTATTTTTCCGATGCTAAATTTATTTGAAAACTTCTTAAAGCGGTCGAATTCTCACTACCTGGTTGACATTAAGCCAATTATATAATAGACTGTTACGGAAATAAATGGCGCATACACAATCGGGTGGGTCAACAAAATTAGGGAGAGATTCTCGCGCGAAGCGACTGGGAGTTAAAATTCACGACGGCCAGTTGGTCAATATTGGGCAAATTATTATCCGCCAGCGAGGAGCGAAATATTTGTTCGGCAAGAATATCCGAATGGGAGGAGACAACACTCTTTACGCCCTTAAAAACGGCGTGATTAAATTTGGGACAAAGATTAAACGAGGTTTTGATGGACGACTACGGAGAGCTACAGTGGTAAACGTTCAATAATTACTTTAAGCTCTGCTCGAATTCCCTTTTTGAAGTTCACTTCGACTAGGTGTTCGCCGAGCTCCTTGAGTGGATGTGAGAGTTTGATTTCGACCCGATCTTTGGTGACGAGGCCGTGTTCGCGAAGGCCTTTTAAAATCATTTTTTTGGTAACCGATCCAAACGGTCGGCCGCCCTTGTCAGTTCTTAGGGAAAACTTTAAGTTCCGGTCCGAAATTTTTTGCGCTAGAACGGCCAGATGTTTTTTTGACTCGACTTCTTCTTTTTCGAGGAGCGACTTTAACTTCGTTAATTCTTTTTCTGATTGGCTCGTGGCAGCTTTGGCTAGTTTTTTGGGAAAGAGAAAATTGCGAGCGTAGCCGTCGGGGACGGATTTAATTTCGTGTTTTTTGCCAATCTTCACGACATCTTCGAGAAGGATGACCTCCATTTGACCTATTTGATTTTAAATAGAACGTTTTTATTTTTGTCGATTTCGGATTTTAGAACTTCGAGAGCTTTGTCGAGTTGCGGGTCGCGCTTTTTTTCGAAGTCTTGGTCGGTCATTTTAACTTCAAGATCCGGCGATAACCCCGTGCCTTCGAGAATGAGGCCGCTCGGCATAACCCAGTTCGCGATGGTTAATTTGATTGTTGAGCCGTCGAAGAGATCTTCGACTTCTTGGACGGTGCCTTTGCCAAAAGTTTTTTCACCAATGAGTTTTATTTTGCGGTTATCACGGAGGGCGCCGGCTAGAATTTCTGAGGCCGAAGCAGAACCATTATTAACTAGCACGACGACCGGGAAATCCTTGAGAACGGCGTTACCGCTCGAGAAATATTGCGTATCGGTTTTGTCGCGATAGGCCTCTTTGACAACCAAGGTATTGCGGGGAAAGAACCAACCAGCGAGATCAATCGCAACTTGAAGGTAGCCACCGGGGTTGTTTCTTAAATCTAAGACTAGTCCCCGGCTGCCGGCGGTCAAAGCTTTGGTGATGGCTTGACCAAAGAGGAGGTTCGAGTTGCCGTTGAAGCTGTGGAGATTAATGTAAGCGATATCGCCCGCTTTCATTTCGAAATCTAGAGTCGGAACGACGATCGTATCGCGGATGAAAGTCAGATCTTTCGGTTTTTGCCAGCCATCTCTTGCGATAGTCAGTGTGACTTTGGTGCCAATCGGGCCGCGGATAATTTTTACGGCTTCGTCGGCGCTCATGCCGTCGGTGGAAGACGAGTTAATGCTTAAAATGGCGTCCTTGGGTCGTAAGCCGCCGCGGCTGGCGGGAGTGTTATCTAACGGGGCAACAACGACGAGTTGATCATTTTTTACGCTGATTTCGGCGCCGATGCCGCCGAAGTTGCCCTTGATGTCTTCTTCAAACTTTTTGCCGTCGTCGGGGTTGAAGAATTCCGAGTGAGGATCGCCTAAGGATCTAACTAAGCCGCTCACGGCCCCATAAACCTTTTTTTGGTCGGAGACACTGGAGGCGTTTAAGTATTTATTGTTGACTATATCCCAAGCTTGCCAGAAAGTGCCAAAGTCGGTGGGCGGACCATTTTTTGATTCTAAGTTGGTTAAGCCAACAACTTTGATAACTTTGGGGTGGAGTTCACCCGCGTTAAAGCCGACTAAAAATGAAGTGCCGATGAGTCCTAAAAAGACGAAGATGACCGTCGCGATTCTGATTTTTTGATTAGACATGTTGGATAATTTTAGCGGAGTTTAGATTAATAAGCAATCTACTGATGTTTGAGAGCGGCCGGTCTAGATTTGAAGATTTCTGTTTTATAAATTAAAATGGTGGAGTGGCGGATCAAAGTTATCTCGACAAACTTAAGGAGAGGGCGAAAGAGTCGCATGTCTATAAGAAACATCAACTTTTTGGACTCGAGATCAGCCAGGCTTTGGACGATGCAAAGCACAAAGCGCTCTACATAAAATTGGCAAAAGAGAATAGCCCCGAGGAACTGCTGGCTTTAGCCAAGAGAATTGCGGAGAATCCGACCGTGAAGAATAAAGGGGCTTATTTTATGAAGATAGTGACAGAAAACAAAAAGCGAAAATCGAATGGCCGGAAAAATTCTAACGGTTCAAGTTAAAAAAGAAGATAAATTTCTTAGGGAAAAAACTAAGGAATTTAAATTTTTCAAGAAATCCGCTCAAGCAGCTGGGAGGGAATTGTCGTTTAAGGAAATCGACGAACTTCTTCGCGAGATGAGAAGGACGATGCGGGAAGCTAGGGGGGTGGGTTTGAGCGCGAATCAAATCGGACTCCCCTATCGCTTATTTGTGGCGGAAGTGCCAGACGCGCAAGGGAGTGTGAAGTTTTACGCGGTCTTTAACCCACGACTTGAATTTCCTAAAAAGGAAAAAGCTGTGATGGAAGAAGGGTGTTTAAGTGTGCCGGGGAAATACGGTTTTGTAGAGCGGGTAACCAGCGTGAAACTCAACGGAGTGGATAAACGAGGCCGAGCAGTCAAGATTAAAGCTTGGGGACTTTTGGCGCACGTTTTTCAACATGAAGTGGATCATTTGGAGGGAAAACTTTTTATTGATAAGGCTAAAGAAATTTTCGATGTACCGAGAAGTGAAAGGTTAATTAAAAAGGAAAGCGATTTAAAATGAAATTTGTTTTTTTTGGTTCGCCTCGATTTGCGGAGATTGTTTTGAAAAAAATGATCGAGGGCGGGTGTAAACCGAATTTAGTAATTTGCAATCCCGACCGGCCATTTGGGAGAAAAAAGGTGATCACTCCCCCACTTACCAAAATTTTGGCAAAGGAATACGAAATTGAAGTTTGGCAACCGGAGAAGTTGGATGTGGAAGGTTTTGAAAGAGAGGTGGACGGGGTGGATTTTGCGGTGGTGGCCGCTTACGCCAAGATTATCCCTCAAAGAATTGTGGATTTTCCGAATTTGGGGACGATTGGGGTTCACCCATCTTTACTCCCGAAGTACCGAGGGGCATCTCCGATTCAAACAGCAATTTTGAAGGGCGAAAAGGAAACGGGTGTGACTTTGTATTTAATGGATGAAAAGCTCGACCACGGCCCTATTTTGGCCCAAAGAAAGACGATTATAGGCGCTCACGAGAACTATTTACAGCTCGAGAAGCGATTAGCGGAGATGGGCGGAGAATTGCTGGCTGAAATTTTGCCGGATTTTTCGGCTGAGAAAATTAAGCCTAGGGTTCAGGATGAGACTCTCGTAACTTTCACGAAGAAATTTGTGACGCAAGACGCGTTTATTGAACCGAGGGATTTAGAGTTGGCAGAAGGCGGGAGTTATGAAAAGGCGTTAGAGATTCACCGCAAGGTGCGAGCTTTTGTTTTGGAACCGGGAGCGTGGACCACTTTTAATAAGAAACGGGTAAAAATTTTGGAGACGGATATTGTTGGCAAAAGTTTGAAGTTGAAGAAGATTCAGGTGGAGGGAGAGAAAGTGAAGGAAGTAGGAAGTAGGAAGTAGGAAGTGTTATCTTAAACTGCGGGTTTGCGTTTTACTACACTATTTCGCGATCGCGAAATAGTGTAGTAAGGTTGTATTTCTTCTTTTTTGTTTAGTTAACTTCAAGATTGTAACAACTTTCACAGTAAACAATTTCTGGACGGTTTAGGGCGTAGGTGGTGTGGAACTGGTTGGAGCAGGGCCCGGTTTCGTGATGGCGATGCGGGATTGTGTTTGAATATTTTTGGTAGTCGCACATACATTGCCGGAGATACCATTTGGGAGAGTTGCGGAGCTTGATTCTGGCTTGATGGCGGCAAGCGTGACAGAGTCGAGGCAGGGAGATTTCGAATTTTTTGTAGAACTCAAGTTCTGAAGCTAGAATGCGGTAGGCCTTTTTACATCCCAAGCAGCCGATAGTTTCTTTCAAAATATCTTCTGGTACGTCTCGAATATGGTCGGGCAAATCAGAAGCGCCTAAGGTAACTTTGAATTCTTTGGCTTCGGGATCTCGCCAGCGAAATCCTTTTTGAGTTGCCGCATCTTTGGTCAACAGAAAGAGATCTTGAGCGATGGTTTCGTTGTAAGCAAAAGGTGAAATTTCTAGCGGGAAAAATTCGCCATACCGGTAGATGCGGCCACGGTGATCAGTGAAGGGTTTCTCATTCATGTGGGTAATGATTTTTTCTCGAAGTTTGTGAAAGTCTTCTCTAGAATACTGTTTATTAAAGATGCAGTAAGATTTTTTCTTAAGGCCGACGCAACCGAAAAGATGGGTGGAAGAATGGCAATGCGCCGAGTATTCGACCTCTTCACAGGCGGGCCAGCATTCAAAGGAGAATTTCACTTGGCGGCAATTTTCGCCGCAGATGATAGATTCATACATCAACTCCGAATTATCGCCCCAGTGAGTGTAGTCGTAGCAATCGGCGGCGCCGTTTACCACCCGCTCGCAATATTTCAAATCTTTGATGTCTTTGATGACTTGATAACAGTATTTAGCATTTTTGGCGTGGTAGACATAATCACCGATGACGTTTTCATTGTGGTGGCCGTGGATGTATTTAAAGGGGTGTTTAAGCCAGAAGGGGTAAATTTGTTTTTGAATGGCCTCGAGCGCGCGGTAGGAACCGAGGTTAAACTCTTTAATTTTCTCCAAGTATTCCTCTTTGGTGTAAGGGACATTGAAAATGTGATATTGCTTATGCCTTAAGTTGACACAACCGAAGCAGTTTTGGCAGTTGTAGCATTCACGCGAGAACCAGACGTTTTGACAGTCATCGCTTTCAACACTCATAAAAGTTTGGTTGCAGCGGTCGCAGGAAAGGAGTCCGTAGCAGGATTCGAGATAGTTGGCTTCGGAAAAATCGAATGAGTTGCTGCAGTGACGAAACCCCACGCCGTAGAAGCAGTTTTCAGATTCGTCGGCGTCAAAGCAAAGATAGCAGTCTTTGAGACGATTGCCGTTGTTGCAATAATCACTGTTGTTAAGATGCCAAATCGAGAGCGCGGCCCAAGGGACCGCATAAAATAGTTCCCGAAACTGTTCGAAGAAGGTTTTAGAAAAATCGTAATCCCGGGCGTATTCACTCGCGTCCCAGCCGTCGGACCACCAGTAGTCGTGGTCGTAGAGTTTAGCGCCGGAAGTTTTTGGGTAAGCGGAAAAGATCTCTTTGCCGGTTTTATGATGGGTGGCGCGGTAGAGATTGTGTTCATTCCAGAAAGAGAGGCGCCGGATGGCTCGACACCCCGGACACCAGGTGGGCGGAGGGACTTGAATTTTTTCGTAGAACTGAAAATCTTCGGGTTCGATTACGAAATTTTGTTTACAGTTTTGGCAGGTTTTAGTTTCAGGATTCATATTTGTGGCACTATGACGCGTCATAGCGTTTATCGTATTAGTTTTGATTATTCTTGTTTTTTCGGATTTCTTATTGATTATATTTTGTTCCCCTCCGTTGTGGAGGTCATTTAGAGGTTTTGATAAAGAGTTTCGATGCTATCAGACCTTACGCCGGTGTGAAATTTTTCTAGTTCTTCACGCAGAATTGTAAGGACGTATCTATCTTCTTGCCATTTCGGATCGCTAAGAGAGAAGTCAACGAGCGGAAAAGCGCGCTCAATGGCTTCACGAAAGTATTTTGGGTTTTTTTTCTGCCAAGTTTTGGCGCGCATTATTTCGGATCCTATCATTAGAAGTTGCTGGTTTTTTGAGAAACTATTCCAACGGTCTTGAGTCATTTAATGTAGAAGTTCTTTAACTATTTTCTCAACTTTTTCCTTTATCTCCTGAATTTGAATTTCCATTGACCGATTCCCGACTTTCGGCCGGATGTTAATCATCGAAGCATATTCAATTTCTTTGCTTTCGAGGTCTTTGAAATCTGAACCGTCGGATTGGAGCTCCTCGGCACAGTCAATATGAAACTCGCAACCCATACTCAAAATTCCTTTTTGATATCAACGACGACTTTTACGAAGTCGCTGTTGTCGGGTAGCGCTGTTTTTTCTTTGATGATCATATTTTAGATCAATGGTTCGGGTTCTTTGTTAGCGGTGGGGCCGGTGTTTTTTTCATCGTTGCCAGATTTTGCTTTGCCTTCAATGATGGCTTTTTCCCCAGCACTTCGGAAAATAGTGGCTTCTTCGGCGGCGATTAATTTTTTAGCGGCATCGGCGGGTATGGTGTATTTGCGGCGAGACTTGTCAGTGATTTCGTTTTTCCAAGATGAGTGGGTGGGTGGCAGAACTTTCAGGGTTTCGGCGGAGAAGGGATCGTAGGTTTCGCCGTCGATGGTCATTTTAATGTAGAACTCTTGCATGCCGAGGTTGATCATGTCTTTGGTTTTGAAGATTGGGTCCATTTCGGGTTCAAGTTTGACCGCGTCTTCACCACCGACCCTAAAAATAACGATCGTGCCGGTGTTGCCAAGTACGGCGGCTTGGACGCGCGGGAGGAGTTGGGCGACGTATTGGTGGGCCACAGTGAGGCAGAGACCGTATTTGCGAGCTTCGGACAAGATGTTTTCGAAAGTTTCGGTGACTAAGTTGTGGAATTCGTCGACGTAGAGATAGAAGTCTGTGCGGGCCTCTTCGGGCATACTAGCTCTCGCCATGCCGGCTTGCTTGATTTTGGTGATAAACATCGCGCCCAAGAAACTCGAATTTTCTTCGCCAAGACGGCCTTTGCAGAGGTTGATAAAAAGAATTTTCTTTTCTTTCATTATCCTTTCGATATCGATCTTGTTTTCCTTTTGGCCGAAGATGTTACGTAAAAGCGGGTCGGACAAGAATTGGCCGAGTTTGTTTACAAGCGGGATGATGGCATCGGTGTCAAACTTTTCTGACCAATCGGCGAATTCAATCGCCCAGAAACGTTTGACCATGTCGTCCTCGATGTACTCGACAACTTTTTGGCGATAGTTGCGGTCGGTAAGCATCGAGATCATGCCGCGCATGGTGGCGTGCGGGTAATCCAAAAGCGCGAGACAAGTGAAACGGAAGACGTGTTCGAGGCGCGGGGTCCAGTTGGCGCCAAATTGCTTTTCCATGACTTCGATTAAACCTTGAGTGAGTTGGTGCTTAAAGGAAGGATCGATATTAGTTAGAGGATTAAAAGAGACGGGGTGAGCAAGATCGGTCGGGTCAATAATAATGACATCCTCGACTCGCTCTTTTGGCATGAAGTCTAAAATTTCCTGAATGACATCGCCGTGAGGATCAATAAAAACAAGACCATGGCCGTAGGCGATATCTTGGCGAATTAAGAGTTCGAGGAGTTTGGATTTCCCCACGCCGCTTTTGCCGACGATGTACATATGGCGGCGGCGATCTTTGCGCTTGATGCCGAAGATGAATTTCTTTTCCTCAAGAGCGGCCACGTAATTAGTGCGACCGATGAAAGAGGCTTCGGCGGGATCAACTCGGCCGTAGATCGGGAGCTCCGACGGAGGCGGAGCGTATTTGATAATTTGAACTTTTCCGGCTTTGGGCACGTTACAAGTTTAAAATTAAAAAGATCAAAGTTAAAAGTCACTGTTATTCTTCATAGTTCGGCGAGATCGATGACGTCTAACTCCTGAAGCATCACTTCGTAATTGTGAATGGCTTTTTTGACGCCTTCTCGAGTGATTTCGAAATCAGGAGTGTGGACAATATGGTTGCGGTATTCATTAGCTTTCAGGGCGGGACTACGGATCCAACCGAGATCATCCGAAAGGATTTGATTGATCTTGTCGCCGGTGGTTTCACCCGTGAAACCCACTCGCTCCAAGATTTCGCCGGCTAACTTGTCCGCTTCCATGATGGCTAATTTCATTAAGTCAGTGTCGCCACTCAACGCTTTTTTTCGGATTGATCGCCACTCTACCATCACGGCTTTTTCTTCTTCGGATAGAACTTTTTTAATTTTTGGCGTTTGAATCGCTAAGTGAGGGCGATAAGGGATGGCTTTAATTAGGGAAAAGATAAAAAAAATGAGGAAGGTGAAGTTCACGGCAAACCAAAAAACTTTGACGTCGATCACGGGTTTTTGAGGCCAGGCGTCCACGGTTAGATAAATGGAGCCAGCCAGGAGTAAGACGCCGATCACAAAGACCAGAGACCGGAGCAGTTTTAAAGTTTGGTAGAAACCCCAATTCATTTTGATGCTAGAGGAATTTTTCGATTTTTTCTTCTTCGCCGAAAATGGCTAAGCCCGCCGGCGGCCCCGCCTTGCGACTCTCAACGCGTTTGACGTGCGGAGCCACCAAGACATATTGGCTCGGCGGATGGAAGAGGGTAGCGATGGATTCGATATTTAAATGGATGGGCTTAGAAGC
Source organism: Candidatus Liptonbacteria bacterium (assembly GCA_016194445.1). GTDB lineage: Bacteria > Patescibacteriota > Minisyncoccia > UBA6257 > 2-01-FULL-56-20 > VMFW01. Next base: position 40,062 of record JACQBP010000010.1, read on the forward strand.
AAAATTGAAATTAAAATGATAGGCGGAAAGGATTTTGGCCCAGAAAGTCTTTTGAGGTTGTTTCCAGCGCAAGTAGTTGTAGAGAAGTCGTTGTTTGCGGTAGCGATTTCTGGTTTGGGCAAAGAAGAAGGGCCAAGTCCAGAATTTAAGACGGGTGGAAACTTTGATGTTTTGCCTAAAAGAATTCAAGTCGAGGGCGCTATATTGATTAAACGCACCAACCAAGCCGCGACGGGCAAAGCTGTCGTAAAACATTAGCTTCGGTGAAAAATAAATAAAGCGGACCGTGGTTTTGAAAGCGGGTTTAGAGAGGTTGGTTTCGACCGCCTTTAAGACATCGGTTTCGCCGGGAGAACGAGTGAGGGATTTGGCGAAGAGGTCGAGGGCATCGGTCTCGGGTTTTTCGGTAGTGAAAACTGGCAACGGGCCGCCGGGGAAAGTGGTGGTGGTTTCGACTCCGCCAAGATGAGCCTGGGCTTCTCGCCGGGCTTTAGTTTGCTTTAACTTTTCAACCAATTCTTCCCATTCGTCTTTCCACGAGGCGGTATCAGCTTCGAGCAGAAGTTGAATGCCGACCATTTCTTGTTTTTTGACTTTCGCGAGCACTTCTAAAAAGGCGGAGATGGGGTCGTATTCTTTATTTTCATCGGGTGACTCAAAGAACGGATAAGTTTTGATCGGGTAAGCTTCTTCACGATTCAGAACCATTTCGGTACCCCAGAGCTCGTAGCCTTTGCTGTACATATCCTCGACGTTCGACGGGAAGCGGTTTAAGTAATCCTCAACCTCGACGAGCTCAACGTCTTGGTAATACGAGTAAAAAGCGGCTTCAACCAAAGCGCGATATTTGTAATAAAGCCGAACATAAAAATGGACTTCCCCACCGAAGCTCACCATTTCTAAAGAAAACCAGCGGGTGACTTCGCCGTCGCGATAGTACTCGGCAAGGTCATAGGCTTCGTTTCTTAAGGCGTGGATGGAAGCCAAGACTTGTTCCATGGCCTTTGGATTACGAAGCGTTTCGCGCGGCATATTGATTTCCAAAAGAATCCACTTAAGTTTTTTCTTGAAATCCTCTCGGCGCCAAAAAAGAAGGGTTTGCTCAGCCATCTGGAAAAGAATAAAAGCTAAGGCAAATAAGCCAATTAAAGTGGCGATCTCGAGGTTGAGGGGCGAAAGGATATTTGTCAGATCCGTGGCGGTCGCGGGTGACATGATCTAATTATAACCAGGAATCCCCGCCGAAGCTAGCGAACAAATAACAGTTAGTCTTGCCGGATGCGGTAGCGGCCGTCTTCTAGCCGTTCAAAAAATTTGCGATTTTGGAGGTTAACGAGGATGGTGTTGGGTTTTAAGATTCGTTCCTTTTGGATGGCTAAGGAAATCTCCCCAGTCTTCAAGGGACCATTCTCTTTCAAAATGCGTTTAATCACCTCCTGGACCGTGCCGGGTTTGTAGCCGTGCTCGGCTAAGGCGTAGATACCTCGGCCGACTAGAACAAAACGCTTATCTTTAATGAGTTCGTTGTGAACAGTGGGCGCTAAAGCCACCTTGCCGTCGAATTTAATTTTATTAATTTCCGTAGCGATGGTTTCGAAATGGAGCGGCTGGCCGGTTTTTTTCAAGACTAGATAGATACGGTCGCGGATATTTTGGGGTTTGATTTCGGGCCATTCGGCTAGGCCGGTTTCGTTGTAAGGACTGGTGTGAATTTTTTTGGAGATGCCGATGTAACTTAGAGCCTGACTTTCGGTCATTTTTTGGCTCGCAACAAATTCTTTGAGGAGTTTTTGAAAGTGGCCAGCGAGAATCGCGTTTTTGGAGCCGCGCATGAATTTGGCGAGTTGGGTGATGAACTTGGTGTTTTGACTAAGCTTTTCGTTGTCAAGGTAATAAAAAGGCCAGAAGTTCTTATCTTCATCGTGAAAGTGGAAAGCGCCGGTCGTTTCAAGCAGGAAGAGAAGATGATTGCGAGTGATGCCATCCGAAACCGAAGCTAATTCAGTAAGAAGCATATCTTCTTTGGCTGATCCACCGTTCGTTTGGAGATGCTTTTTGCCCTTGCTTAAAATAGCTTGGCATTCGGCGTTACTCACAACCCTATTTTTTAGGGTTTTTAAGCTTTGGAATTCAATTTGTCGGATTCTTTCCCGAGTCAGGTTGTGGTTTTGGCCAATAGCCGCTAGGGTTTGCGGCGCTTGATCGAGTAGGCCAAAGCGACCAGAAACTACCTCCTTCTGGCGGGGGTTCAAATTGGTAAGAATAGAATCAATTGTTTTTTTGATACTAGGCATAGATTCTGTGTATTATAAACATATTATTTTAATTTCGTCAACCCCGGTGATATTAGTACTCGAAGTGTAATATTTAAAGGTTTTTTATCATACCATTTGATAGTTACTGGGTCAACCCGGTGCCACAAGCGGGACATTTTCTTGAATTTGGGCTGTGAGTTGAAGTGAGTGTCATCTGTTTAGCCTTGCACCAACTGTCGAAACACGAAGGATGTTTTTTTATCATCCCACTTGGTGGCTACCGGGTCAACTGTTGATAACTTTTAGGATTTTGGGTCTGATTTTTACTAAAGGTGCGGCCTTTTTTTCTACTTTTATTTATTTTTGGCGGTTTGGTTGGTCAGCGTGTGCCAGACGAGTAGTAAAGGGCTGGCGACGAAGATGGATGAGTAAACACCGGTTGTGACACCGACTAAAAGAGTTAAGATAAAATATTTCAAGTTAATCGGCCCCAGGAGATAGAGAATAATCAAAACAATGATAAGGGTGAGCGAGGTGTTGATGGAGCGAGCGATGGTTTGGATGATGCTCTGATTAATAGTTTCGGCAAAGTCGGCTCGATTTTTGCTGACGATCAAATTTTCTCGAATGCGATCGAAGACAACAATGGTGTCGTGGACCGAAAAGCCCATCACGACTAGAAGCGCGACGATAAAATTCGAATCAATTTCGATTTTTAAATAATGACCTAAAATCGCGATGAGACCAGCCGGGATGGCGATGTCGTGCAGTAAAGTAATCATGGTCACGACTCCATACTTCCAGGATGAAATGGGCCGGGAGACTTTTCGAAAAGCGTAAGCAATGTAGAGCGAGACAATCACGATGGCGAGGATGATGGCGGTCACGGCGTTACTTTTAAGTTTTTGCCCAATCGAAGGTCCGATGGACTGAAAACTTAATTCTTCGAAGGAAGGATAAGTTTTCTGCGCGGCTGCTTCTAAAGTGTGATGTTCGGCTTCGGTGGTGGTTTTAAAGCGAGCGAAAAATTGATTTTGGCTCGCATCCAGGTTGATGCGGATTTCGCTTATGTCACTGACAGCGGATTTAACAAAGCCTTCTAACTCTACGGTGGTGGGCTGGTTTTTTTCGATTTTAAATTGCCAGAGAGTTCCGCCCCTAAAATCGATACCTTGGTTAAAACCAAAACCAATAACGGCGAGTATCCCGGAGGCGACTAACAAACCGGAAACAGCGAGAAAAATTTTTCTTTTGGCGATGATGTTCATGACAATTAGGTTATAGGTTGTAGGTGTTGGGTTGGCGCTGAACATACTCACCAGAACTCCGATTAAAAGGGTGAGGGCAAAGCCTCTTACGAAACTCGAAGTGAGGAAGTAAAGGATCAAGGCCGTGATAATAGTCGAGATATTAGAGTCGCGAATGGACGGCCAGGCGCGCCGGAAGCCTTCTTCAATCGCGTTCGAACGAGAGAGTCCCCTCTTTATTTCTTCTTTGATTCTTTCGAAGATTAAAATATTGGCGTCAACAGCCATACCGATCGTAAGAATGAAACCAGCCAAACCAGCTAGAGTCATCGTCACGGAAAAGATTTTGAAAATGCCGAGGGTTAAGAAGGTGTAAATTAAAAGGGCGGATGAAGCAAAGACACCCAAGAAGCGATAGTAGGCGACCATGAAAAGCATCACTAAAAGGGTGCCGATCAAACCGGCGCTGAGCGCTCGGTTTAATGAATCAGTGCCGAGAGTCGCGCTCACGGTTTGCTGGTTGATTAGAGTGATAGGAGCCGGCAAGGCGCCCGCGTTAAAGCGTTCAACAAGACCCTGCGCTTCTTTGATGGTAAATTTTCCGGTGATCACGGCTTGACCGCCAGAAATTTTTTGCTGAACGATGGGAGCTTCGATTAAGACGTTGTCGAGAAAGATAGCCAAGGGTTTACCGATATTAGCTTCGGTCATCTGTTCGAAAATCGTAGCTCCTTCGCTGTTGAAGGCGATCGAAACTTGCGGCGCTTGAGTGGTTTGGTCAAAGGTGAGGGCGGCACTTTTTATATAACGGCCGGTCAGGTTAGTCGGGATGATTTCAGTTGAGGAACCGTTTTGATTGAGTTCGCGGAAGTCGAGAAGCGGAGTCAAACCAATTTGAGCGATGGCATCTTCCTTTTTTTTGATGCCGGCGAGTTCGACAATCAGATTGCTTTCTGCATTAGTTTTGGAGATGAAAACTTGGGGTTCGCTCACGCCGATTAGATTAACTCTTTTTTCGATCACATCTCGGAGGCCATTTAAAACGGAATCTTGATCCTTGGCCGGTACCTGGGCTAGATCAACTTTATAAATAAGATGGCTGCCGCCGACTAGATCCAGTCCGAGGTGCCAGGGTGACCACCGTAAACCGTAATTTTTGGGATAAATGAAAATGCCGGCTAAAACGGTTACGATTAAAATGAGAATTAAAAAGAGGCCTGGGTTGCGACGCATTGGTTGCGATTCTAACATATTGTTGATTACTTTGACAAGCGGTTTTTTGAGACTGGGGTTTGCTGTTAGAATTGGACTATGGGCAACTTAACTTTAGTCAAAGGTAGGGCGTTAGTGATTGTGGCGCATCCGGATGATGAGACAATTTGGATGGGCGGGACGATTTTGGCTAATCCGCAGGTAGAGTGGACGATTTTTTCTTTGTGTCGAGCGGATGACACGGATCGGGCGCCAAAATTTAGAAAGGTGTGCCGGTTTTTGGGCGCGCGAGGCGCGATTTCGGATTTAGACGACGAAGAAGTTTTGAGTTTGCGCGAGAGCTTGCCGGAGATTCGCCGACGAATTCGCCGGGCGATTGGATCGGCGCGATTTGATTATGTCTTCACACACAGCTATAATGGAGAGTACGGACATCCGCGACATCGAGGCGTCAGTCGAGTGGCGCGAGAGATGGTGCGGAGCGGAGAGATCAAGACGCAGGCGCTTTATAATTTCAGTTACGAGTTTGATGAAGGGAAAAATCTTTGCCGACCGCGTGAGGAGGATGTTTTTGTGAAGTTATCCCCTACCCTCTTCCGAAAGAAACAGAAAGTTATCAGCGAGATTTACGGATTTAGGAAATCGACATTTGAGTATATGACTTTGTCAAAAATTGAATACTTCAAATCGATTAAATAGTTAGTATGAAATCAGTTATTCTTTACGCCTATCCGCCGGAGCCGGACGGGTTAAGTCAGCAGGGAGATATGCTCTATCGCGGGATGAAGGAAAACGGCGAGGAGGTTTGGCCGGTGCATTTGTCGAGCGAGTTTCAGAAGGAATTTTTATATAAATTTTATAAGCCGGATGTGGCGATCGGGGTCGGATTTTGGGGGCAGACCCAGGATTTGATTGAGCATCCGCAGAAGTATGGCGTGCAACCGGTGCCGTGGTTACTCGCGGACGGCTGGGTGGCCAATCATCACAAAATCATTTCGGATTTGCCTTTGGTTTTTACGACGAGCGATTGGGTGCGAAAGACATTCGCGCGGGACGGGGTGGACACGAAAAACTTTCAAACGCTATACATTGGAGTTGACACGGAACTTTTCAAACCGATTTCGCGAGACGACGCGAGAATTTTAAAAATTAAGGAGATGCTCGGAATCAAGCCGGAGGAAATTGTGATTATGACGGTTGGGGGGGACGTGACTTCGAAAGGGGCGCAGGAAGTGTTGAAAGCGCTCAAGAAGGTGGATCAGGAATTTAAGAATTGGAAGTACGTTTGCAAACTTTGGGGCGGGCAGAGCGCGGATGATCATTACGACGATGAGATGGTTTTGCTTGAAGAGCTCGGCGATTCGAAGGACAAAGTGATCTACCTTGAAGGTTCGATGTCGCGAGAGTTTATGCCTCTGCTTTTGAACGCGTGCGATATTTACGCGGCGCCCTCGCGACTCGAAGGATTTGGGATGATTCAAGTGGAGGCGCAGGCCTGCGGGAAACCGGTGATTTCGATTGATGAGATGGGGCCGAAGGAGACGATTTTAAACGGCGAGACGGGATTTTTGGCAAAAGTGGCGGAGACGGTAGATTTAACTTCGGAATGGGCGTACGTTGGGATGGGTTTTGAGGAGGATCACCGGATTGAATTTGAGAAACCAAAGACGTTTGCTTACCGCGCGGATGAAAATGAGATCGCAGAATTTTTACTGAAGCTTTTAAAAGATCCAGATCTGCGGGCTAAGATGGGCGCGCGAGCGCGAGAACACGCGGTCAGCAAATTTGAGTATAGAAAAATCGCCAAACAGATGGCGGAGGTGATTAAAAATAAATTTGGATTAAGTTAAAATTGGGAGGATTTTTTGAATATCGGATAAGTTTCATTTAAGAAATTATATCACTAAAAAGAAACCCCGGCCGTGATGGTCGGGGTCTGCGCTACTTCGATTACAGATTTACTAGAAGTAGCGATGGCATGGTTGGCAGTAGCTGGCGTAGTCATCCAGGTCCTGCCCTTTTGTCCCACAGGTGGGGCATTTTGCTCTTCGGAATGATAAGAAAAATCTGAGAGAACAAAGACCCACGACAACAATAATGCATGCATCAACCACTCGTCCTCCTCTGTATTCTCTGATTATTTCGTTGTCTTACCTGAAGGCCAAATTCCCTCAAGAAAGACAACGAAAGATCTCAAATTTCTAGTCTAATTATACACTATAATTCTATGCCCTGTCAATAGTCGAAATCGGCTTGATTTTGCTAGCTAAAATGGGATAACCCTTTCGTTATTTTGAAAAAGACTTAGTTTTTATGGCTAACGGTTTTCTCGAGTTTTACCACTCGGCGTTCTAATAAGGCAAACTCGTCGTGGGCAGTTTTTACTTTTAGATCACTGCGGATTATGCTTACGTTCTCTTTTACTTCGGAGATATCTTCGGTGTTGATTCGAATGTTAATTTTCATTTCCTCTATGTCTTCTGTATTTCTGGCTACCATATCTTTAATTGCCGTAAGTTGCCTTTCCATACCTACCATCGATTCAGCGATTAGTTTTACCTGGGACTCGAAGCTTTCAATCGCAACGCCTAAGTAGCGCTGAAAATCCTGTGCTTGCTTAGTTAGAATTTGCTCGAGTTTTTGATCATTTATTTCCATAGTTAGATTTTATTCTTATTGAAAGTTAGTTGTCAAATGTAGCCAGTTTTTTAGTTTTGAGTGCGTTATACGCATACAAATACATTCCGGCGGACCAGGCTTGGTAGGGAGAAGAACCGCCTTCGGGCTTGCCGGTTTTGCCATCGAGCCACTCGTAAAATCCGAACTCCTTAAGGTTTTTTTCATCCCCCACCTTTTTCAAATGTGAGGGACTGCAGCGGGGAGTTTTAAATACTTCTCTGTTTGCCTGCGCAAGAAGTTTAAGCTCCTTCTCTGCCTTCTTGTATCGCCTTGTTTTGACGAGGGCGGCCACATAAAATCCGCCGATGAAGGGCCAGATGCCGGCGTTTAGATAGTGGAAAGCTTCGCGGGCTTCGCATTCGTCGAAGTAAGAGCGCCATTCCTTGTCCCCTTTTCGAATGGGTGGCCAGATGGCTTTACAGGGGTAGGGGCGATTGATTTTATTTTTTTCGATGTAGTTTAAAATTGAGTTGGCGATTTGGGGAGTGGCGAGGCCGGTTGTAATCGCTAAAAGATTGCCGAGAGTGTCGAACCAACTTTCTTGCTCTTTGTGTTTGGGATTAGGGCCGTGAGTTTTCCAGACCCAGGGACGATAAAACCCTAGAGACATGTCGAATAGAGACAAGTACTTTTGGGTTTCGCCGTTAACGATTTTTTTGAGGTGGGCGGCTTTTTTCTTCTGGCCAGTTAAATTTAGAACGGCATAGTAGAGGGCTTCGGTGTTTATCACGCGGCCGTATTTGTGTGGGAAGGCATCTTGCCATTCCATAGTTGGCTGTTGGACGAGCAAACTATCTTCGTTCGGATCTTGGTATTCGAGCCAGGTGAGGGCCGCCTTTAAGCGCTTGGCGTGCTTTTTGAGGATGGATTTTTCTTTGTAAGTTTTGGCGTAAGTGTGGAGGCCGATGATCCACCAAAGAGTGGAGTCGATAGAATTAAAAGTAATGTCGGAGCGACGCTCGAGGTTGTAGCTTCCGACAGCGTTGGGGATTTGGCCGTGCTTGGATTGGTTTTGGGCTAGGAGTTCAAGGCTTTTTCTGAAGGTGATTTTTAACTTGTCACTTTTCACATTTAACGTTGCGACTCCAAGTCCTGTAATCATGCTGTCGCGGGCCCAAGTGGCTTCGTAGCCGCCGGGTAAACCGGAGGCGTAGAAGCCGGTTTTTTTGGCGCAGTGTTCGAGGACCTGGATGGCTTTTTGGTAAGCCATCTCCGTTGCTTGAATGTTGGAGTGTTGGATTGCTTGATTGCGAGAATGTTGTTTCATTTGTTCAATTATAGCATCGTTGAGTACAAAAAATGAATGGGTAATTTTTCCAGCATTCCATTATAAATGAATATTCTCTTAAGATGGAACGATGGTGAAAAGTGAAAAGAAAACCGCCCAGCACACACCATGTGGGCAGTTTTCTTTTTCTCACTGAAAACGTCACTCTATACAGATTAGAAGACGGTGACACTGGCTACATTAGAGTAGCTTGAGCTCCCCCCTGAATTATAGGCTCTTACTCGATAGTAAATTGTTCCTGTTGCATTATTGCTATTGGTGTAAGTGGTTATATTCGAACCAACTGTACCTATTTGACTGAAGCTAGAAGTGCTGTAAAAGCTGCTCTCTACCGCGAAACCATCCTCATATTCGGAATTGTCCGTCCAGCTTAAATTTTTAATTGTCCCGCTTGCGTTTGCCGTTAGATTTGAAGGAGCATTAAGCGAGGTGTAGGTGATTTTAGTTGAGAGGCGACTTACACGCGCTCCTTTTGACCCAGAAACAAAAACAAATCCAGATTGGAGCGTCGTTGACCCATTTTTTATATTAGGGATTAATAAGAATTCGTAAGGTACTTGGTCGGTGGGAGTTGTGCCACTGAGATAATATTCCCCATCATCTCCACTGTCGCTACCGTTTAATCTATAAAAAACATTTACGTTTGAGGTTCCTGAGCCGGAAAGGTGATTAGAGGCGCATGGCGTAATTTCGATTGCAGTTATAGCTGATCCATTTGGTACCGAAGAAAGATTTATACTGAACGATTCCCTGTTGTTCGTAGCTGTTGTATATATATAATCAGTATTTCCGTTGCACGATGTTTCATCTACGAGAGTGTATTTTAATGTACTACTCCCACTTGATGCCGTCCAAGCACTATAAAAACCATTTAAGACGGGGAGAAGATCTGCGGTTGTATCTGCATAAATTTTAATTACTGTTGCAATTGTCAGTACGGAGAAAGCCAATAAATAAACGGTTAATTTTTTTCTAGACATTTTTATTTGTGTTTTTGATTTTTTATTCGACCTTTACCTCTTCCAATGCTAGTCTGGCAAGTAGATACGAAATGGTGGATTCGGCGCCTTGGTTCCGCGCTTTACTACTTCGGATGTTTTGAGATCGTGATTACGAAGACAACATCTTTTTTCATGGTAAAGAAAAATCGGTAGTTTTTATCGATTCGTCCCTGCCAAACATTCTGGGATTCGTCATATTTTTTAGCGTGAATCGAAGGGTGTCGGAGATTTTTTATCAACAATGAAAATTGTTTATCTGCCTTCGTTTTTAGCTCTTTCGATAGATCGAGGTAGTCGTCTAGAGCTTTTTTCGCAAAAGCTAACTTCATCTGCTTATTTTAACGATTTTTAAGAGCAGTTTTGAATGCTTGAATATTTTTGAATGGGCCGAAAACTCGCCCGAGTTCGATGTCTTTAAGGCCTTCGAAAATCGCTTGGTTTAAAACACTTCGCGATTTGGTTGAAATTGAAGCCCGGCCAGTTTTCACTGACTTAATTGGAATTTTAACAATGAGGTATTCTTTGGTTTTCTCGATAGTGACTTGATTCATTTGGTTTAAAGATACCACAACTGCTTTCGTGGAAGCAAATTTAGGGAAGTTAGGGTGCTGGAATGACTATGACTGCTTAATTTCTTCTAATGCAAGGCGAGCTAAGAGATACGAAATGGTGGATTCGGCGCCTTGGTTCAAGTTGATCGCGTACTGACCGACGCCATCGTAGCAGCCGCCGGTGGCTTCATCGTAGACCATTTGGCCCAAGTGATTTTTGCCGAGAAACCAGTTCATCACTCGGTAGGCGTCTTTCAGGTATTGCTTATCCCCGGTCACTTGGTAGGCGACCACTTTGGTTTCGACCATGGTCGAAGTTTCTTCGGGTTGCTGGTCGAAGTAGGCGCGCTTTTTGTTGCGGAAGTACCAGCCGTTTTGGCCGATCGGCGAGTAGTGATCTTTTTCGAAGGTGATCGATTTCAAGAAGTTTAGAGTTTTTTTGGCGACTTCGAGATACTCGGGATTTTTGATTAAGTCGTAGGCATAGAAAAGGGATTCGGCGAGCTTGCTGTTTGAATAAGTTAATTGATCCTCAAACCAATGCCAGTCAACGCCCGAGTATTCTTTATATTGACCGACTTGGCGATCAGCCATTTTTTTCATTAGTTTTAGAAGCGCGGGTTTGGGATTATTTTTTAAGTAGAAGTAGAGGCCGGTCATCGCGAAGGCGATGGCGCGAGGCGAGGTGAGGCGCGGAAGAAACGGAAAAGTTTTGGTGAGGATTTTCTCGGCTTTGGTTCGGATCTCATCCGGAAGATTTTCATTTTTGGCGACTAATCCAAGCGCCCAAATGGCTCGGCCTTGGACGTCTTCGTCGGCGGTAGCGTCTCTCAATTTTTGATACGAAACGATATTGGCGAATTTGCCGTTGGGACGTTGGGTGAACTTAACAAAATTGAGATAGGTAGTCATGAGCCGTTCGAGTTCAGGATCGGGTTTGGTTTGATAAGCTTTAGCGGAAACTACCAGAGCGCGGGCGTTGTCGTCGAGACTGTAGCCGTAGCGTTTTTCGGGTTTGGAATATTTGGCAAAGTGGAAGATACCAAAGCTGTCGGTCATGCGGCGAAGGTGATCGAGTTTAATATCGGGGAGTTTATCATCCTCGGCTTCGAGATCGGCGAATTCTTTGTATAAATTAAAATAGGCGGTCGCGACGTTCGGCCAAGTCATCGGGCGAGTGTGTTCATAAGCTTCGCGACCCATTCCTTTTATGCGTTTCTCGTCAGCTAAAATTTCTAGCAAGGATTTGGTGATCGCGCCTGGGTTTTTGATTGGCACGAGAACACCAGTTTGGGGAGTGACTAGGAACTGTGCGTAGGAAGAGGCGGTGGAGATGACTGGCCGGCCAAAACCCATGGCGTAGGAAAGGGTACCGCTCACCGATTGACCTTCGTCGATCGAAGGAGAGATGTACAAATCGGTGGCTTTTAGATATTTGGAGAGTTCCTCGAGGTCAAGATATTTGTTGTAAAACTTGACGTGTTCTTCTAATCCCAATTTTTGAACTTCAGCAATGAGGGAATTTCTGTAAACTTCACCCTTTTCTTTGGCGACATTCGGATGAGTGGCGCCGATAACCACGTAAACAACATTGGGAAATTTTTGGATAACTTCGGGGAGAGCACGGATGGCGTATTGGATGCCTTTGTTCGGACTTAAGAGGCCGAAGGTCGAAAGAACAGTTTTGCTTTCAAGCCCGAGTTCGATTTTGTATTTTTCACTGGATTCAAAAGCGGTTTGGGGAATGCCATGCGGAACGAGCCGGATTTTCGTTTCGTCGATGCCATAATCATTTTTCAAAATATCCTTGGAGAGCGAATTCATGACGATCACGGCGCGAGATTTATCCACAATCGCGCGAACAATATTTTTCAGATCGTCCTCGGGATCAGGAATGGCGGTGTGAAAAGTGGTCACGACCGGCTTTTCGATGACTTGGAGAAAGGGAATAATGTAGTCACCCCAGTTGCCGCCGTAGAGACCAAATTCGTGTTGGAGATTGACAACTTTGATTTCGTTGTTTTGGTTAATTTCGCGAGCGAGATTGACGTAATTGGAAATTTCGTTCGAATTGATTTCATCGGCTACTTTGGTTGGGTAGTTATAAATAGCGGTCGGATTGTCGTTTAAAGCGACGATGCGGGATTTAACCGCTGGATTGAATTTGGTGTCTAAAGCGGCGGTGATGTCTTTCGTAAAGGTGGCGATGCCGCAAGCTCTTGGCGGATAAGAACTGATATGAATTACGAAATTGGAATTTTTTCGCCCGACTTCTTTGAGGTTCATGTTAAGAAATTGAAAATTTAAAAAGCAAAATGAAAAATTTTGGTATCCCTTTGGGAGGATTGTTTAATTTTCTAACGGGATTCATTAGCGAATGTTGTGATATTTGGCCTTTCGGATGATTTCGAGACAGAGTTTGTCGAGATTGACTTTGGCGACACCGATATATTTGTCGGCGGCGCCGTAGTAGATATATAAGTCTTCATCAAAAATGGCAGTGCCGGTTGGGAAGACGACGTTTGAAACAAAGCCCTGTTTCTCCCACTTTTCTTCGGGTGATAGGAGTGGTTGGTGGAGGCGTCCTTTGTATTTTAAAGGATCATTGCCGTCCAGAAGGGCGGCGGCGCCGCGATAGATGCGCGATTGGTTTAATTCTTCGACAGCGTGGTAAATCAGAAGCCAGCCGTATTTGGTTTTGATGGGTGGTGCTCCCCCGCCGATGTTGCGGGATTCGAACCAATATTTGTTTTCGAGTAAAACGTATTTAGTCAGATTTTTTAAATAGTCCTTCCAAAATTTTTTACTTTTGAGTTGTTCGAAATTATTAAAGTAAACGATTTGGATGTCGGGGAGGATGCGATGGATCATGGCGAACTTGCCGTTAATTTTTTTTGGGAAAAGGAAAACATCTTTTTCCCAAAGGAAGACATCTTGGCCGGCGTATTCTTCGTAAAAGGATTCGAACATAAAATATCGATCTTTTAATTTTTCTTTTCTGAAAATTCTTCCGACTTGGTCGTAGGTGATGCGCGGGGTGATGACGCCTTTCTTTTCTAAATTTTTTAAATCTTTACCCATGGCATAAGCGGTCACCGCGTTTTTTCCATCATGGGCAACGTAGGTCAGATAGAAAGTGCCGTCGATTTTGACTATTCTTGGGTCTTCGCAACCCTTTTTTTCGTATTCAAACTCTTTTTGGATGATGGGTCGGTCCCAGCGCTCAACAACTTTGGTGGGGCCTTTTAGTTTGGCGTAACCGATTGAAGAGATGTGTTTTTTATTGATGGCGCGGTAAAAGATGTGCACAAACTCGCCGTCTTGGTAGACGCCGGGATTTAAAACAGAGAGATCTTCGAATTTATTTTTAGTCGGAGCGAGGAGGATGCCCAGCTTCTCGACTTTGATGTGATCGTTCATCCCGTTAGAGATAGGAAACGATTACGTTTCTGCGGAAGTCAGGCGCGACCTTTAGTTGTTGCGAAATCATTTTTACAAAATTAGATTTAATTCGTTGATGGGTCATCTCTACCGGGATTCATTTCGACCGCGATTCAAACGCAATTCTCCGGACCGCTCTCGGCTCGGACTTACCTAAATTGTATCACATCTGGATTTAATTGAAATGGAAAAACCCCTGATGCGTGATCAGGGGTTTTCGGTTACAGTGCCTCCTGTAGGATTTGAACCTACGACCATCTCCTTAAAAGGGAGCTGCTCTACCGGACTGAGCTAAGGAGGCATTAATTTTTAGCAACGAACCAATCGATAAAGCGAAGCCTTATTAAAGGGAGCTACCCCTCCCGCGCTAAAGCTTCGGGCGGGCAAGTCTGCCGGACTGACCTGCCTATCGACAAGCAGAGCTCCGGGCGCAAATAATCGAGAATTATTTTACAGCTCTTTCTCGATTTCTTCAAGGATACTGCGAGTTTTGCCACTAACTTTTTTCGGGGCTTTGATGGTGAAATCGACGAGCATGTCTCCTCGGCCGAAACTGCCGAAGCGGGGCATGCCTTCGTTTTTTATTTTGAGATCATCTTTCAAATTAAAGTGAGATGGGATTTCGGCGTAAATTTTGCCGCCGGAGATGGTCGGGATTTCGATTTTTTTGCCCAGCAGAAGATCAGAAATTTTTAATTCTTTTTTGACGATTAAATCATCGCCGCGGCGGACGAAGTGGTTGTGGGGAGTGATTTTCACTCGAATATAAAGGTCGCCCGTGCCCGCGCCGCGCTCACCAGTTTCACCAGCGCCGGTGATTTTGATGATTTGATCGTTTTGAATGCCGGGAACGATTTCGAAATGGATTTCTCGATCGTTTTGTTTGCGGCCCGAACCGGAGCAGGCGGGGCAAGCTTTGTTGGGAATTTGGCCAAGCCCCTGGCACTTTTTACACGTTTTGACTTGCATAAAGCTGCCAAAGAAGGTTCGGCTTTGTTCTTTGATTTCACCTTGGCCGTCGCAAGTGGAACATTTGGTAAAACCGGCGGACTCATCTGCGCCTTTACCTTTGCAAGTCACACACGGAATATAGGTTTTAATTTTGGTTTTTTTGGTCGTGCCGCGAAAAGCTTCTTCGAGGGTGATTTCGGTTATGAGTTCTAGATCAGAGCCTTTTTGATAAGTTTTGCGGCGAGGTCGAACGCCTATGTTTTCGAAAAAGCTTTCGAAGACATCGTTTAAGTCGCCAAAGTCGCCGTAGAACGAGCCATCAAAATTGCCGCCTTGGAATCCTTCCCAGCCGCCGGCGCTTTGAGCTCCACTGGCGCCAAAGGGTTCGGCGGTGCCATAACGGTCATAGTTGGATCGCTTGGTTTTGTCCGAGAGAGTTTGGTAAGCCTCGTTGATTTCTTTGAATTTGCCCTCGTTGCCGCCTTTTTTATCGGGATGGTGCTCGTGGGCCAGCTTGCGATAAGCTTTTTTGATTTCGTCGTCGGAGGCCGCGCGACTGACACCTAGGATTTTGTAGTAATCTTTTGCCATATTGAAAATTTATAAAGTTAAGTTTTCTTTCGTGCGTGTTTCGCCGGAGATGAAAATAAAACCCGCCGTTAAAAGAAGTTGGATGACAAGATAATTGAGACCAGCGGCGAGAGGCACAAGAATCACGCCTAAACTGCGGATAGTGAGGAAAAGGATGATGGTCCAAACAATGCGAAATTGGTCGCTGAATTGGTTCTTGATCTGTTCGATCTTAGATGAAACAATTTTATACGCGATGTCGACTAGGTTTTCGCTCCCTTTGTTTTCAATTTTTAATTGTTCGTTGAATTTGGCGATGATGCTTTCGATCGCAGCTTGTTTGATTTTTTCTTGATTCGGAACGGGCAGGTTTTTGTATTCGGGGGTTTTTTCAATTTCGGCTTCGGCTAGTTTTGAAGCAAAGTCGCTAACCGTACCGTTTAAATTAACTTCCGGATAAATTTTACTGACCACGTCTGAGGCCCAGTTAAAAACAGAACCGAATTTAGCGGGGGAGATAAAATTCTCTCGAGCGTCAAACTTGGGAAAATAGATAATCGCGGCCATCAAAGCCAGGGCGCTAACAATTTTACTAATCGTGATACGACTGACCCTGAAATAACTGGGTTCGAGAGTGTTTGAAACTTCTCGCCGGCCGTTCATTTCTCCCCAAACTAGAAAGAAGAGAGTTAACCCAAAAGCGGTTACAAGCAAACCGTTCGGCAGATTTAGAAAAAATAAGAAGAGAGCCAGAGCTTCTAGAACTAAAACAAGAGTCCGGCGTTTAAGGCTTTTGATGAGGAGAACCTCGAGGGTGGAGAGAATGGAGAAGATGATAAGGATTAAGACGGGGATAGGAAAGGTGACTCGGTCGTTTAGAAAGAGGTAGTAGCTTAAACTAAAAAGAGCCGCAGTTAAAACGGTAAGGGTGTCGAGGACCAGACTCTTGTAGAAACCGCGCGGAGCACTGGCTTTTTCGACAGGCGTTTGATTAATAAAGTTTTCCGGCGGCGGAGAAAATTTCATCGCTGATTTTTAACTTGGAGTCCCGGGTTCTTTGGGCGGACTCGTATCTTGGGGCTTCTCCTCATTATACATGCTTTGTCCGATTTTTTGAATTTCGGCGGAGAGCGTGGTTGAAGCGGATTGAATGGCTTCAAGGTTATTGCCCGCGGTGACTTTTTTGAGCTCCTCGATTTTCTCGGTAATGGATTTCTTGACGTCTTCGGGAACCTTGTCGCCGGCGTCACGAAGAGATTTTTCGGATAGATAAACTAGACTCTCCGCCTGATTTTTGGCTTCGATTAGGGATTTTTTTTCGGCGTCCTCGGTGGCGTGCTCGAGCGCTTCTTTTTTGAGTTTTTCGATTTCATCTTTAGAAAGCGCCGTGGAAGCCTCGATCCGAACAGACTGAGATTTGCCGCTAGCCTTATCAATAGCTTTAACGCTTAAGATGCCGTTTGCATCAATGTCAAAGGTGACTTCGATTTGAGGCAAACCGCGGGGCGAGGGCGGCAGACCGTCTAGAATAAATCGAGCGAGGGTTTTGTTGTCCGAAGCTAGCGGCCGTTCGCCTTGGAGGACATGAATTTCGACAGCCGGCTGATTGTCGGCGGCCGTTGAGAAAATTTGGCTCTTGGAGGTGGGAACGGTGGTGTTTTTTTGGATCATCGGGGTGGCCACGCTACCTAAAGTTTCGATGCTTAACGTAAGAGGCGTGACGTCTAAAAGTAAAATGTCCTTAACGTCACCCTGGAGGATGCCGCCCTGAATGGCAGCGCCGACAGCCACCACTTCGTCGGGATTTATACCTTGATGTGGATCTTTACCGAAAAGCTTTTTGACCGCTTCAACGATAGCGGGCATGCGGGTTTGGCCGCCAACTAAAATGACTTCATTGATTTCGCTGAGTTTGAAACCAGCGCCTTTCGGAGGGGCGGCGGTGACGGTTTCTTCGGTTAACTTAACCGAGCGATCAATATATTCACGAACCAGTTCTTCGAGTTTGGCTCGCGATAGCTTCATCGTAAAATGCTTGGGGCCGGAGGCATCCGAGGTGATGTAGGGCAAATTGATTTCGGTTTCGACCGCGACAGAGAGTTCATGCTTGGCGCGCTCGGCACCTTCCTTGAGACGCTGGAGCGCGAGCGCGTCTTTCGATAGATCAATCCCTGCTTGTTTTTTGTATTCGGCAACGAGATACTCATTGATCTTTTTGTCAAAATCGTCGCCACCGAGGTGGGTGTCGCCACCAGTGGCTTTAACTTCGACGGTGTTGTCGCCGATTTCTAAAACTGAGATATCAAAAGTGCCACCCCCAAAATCATAGACGACAATTTTTTCGCTTTTTTGTTTGTCGAGGCCGTAGGCCAGCGCGGCGGCAGTGGGTTCGTTGATGATGCGGTTGACTTTAAGGCCAGCGATCTCGCCGGCGTTTTTGGTGGCTTGACGTTGCGAGTCATCGAAATAGGCCGGAACGGTAATGACGGCTTCTTCCACTTTTTCGCCGAGTTTGGCTTCGGCGTCTGTTTTTAATTTTCGAAGAATTTCAGCCGAGATGGCTTCGGGAGAGTACCACCCATCGCCCATCTTGACTTCGACACCGCCCGTCGGACCGGCTTTAATTTCATACGGGAGCCAGACTTTGTCGCGCTCTATTTCGGGATCGGTAAATTTTCTGCCCATCAGACGTTTAACCGAAAAAATGGTGCCTTTGGGATTCGTAACGGCCTGACGTTTGGCCAAAGTGCCGACAATGCGCTCGCCGGCCTTACTCACCGCTACAATCGAGGGGGTAGTGCGGTTACCTTCGGCGTTTTCCAAAATCTCCGGTTCGCCTCCCTTCATCACGGCGACGGCGGAATTAGTGGTACCGAGATCGATTCCAATTATTTTGCTCATATTTATGTTTCTATCTTGTTTTGCGACTTTTTGGCTACAGAATACGGATTTTTACGAATATACTAAATAATAAGTTAAATTTTTTTTGTATTTCGTAGCTAACTTTGACCTTTGGATATCTTGATTCGAGTGGGTCTTAAGATTTTACCATGAAGTCGGTATCCGGGCTCAATGATTTCGACTATCACTCCCGGCGGTTTATCGGATTCGACTTCGGTAACGGCTTCGGCGAGATTAGGGTCGAAGGGATCACCGGGTTTGACGTTGATTTTTTCCAAGCCCCGCTTCTTTAAAATATCTTCAATCTGGGCGCGGATGATATAGATACCTTTTTCGATGGGCCCGGACTTCTCGAGAGCTGCTAGGCCAAGGTCGAAATTATCGATTACGCCGATTAATTCCCGAATCAAATCCTCGTTGCCGTATTTGGCGATTTCTCCGAGTCGAGCGAACTCTTCTTTCTTATAGTTGATGAAGTCGGCTTTGGCTCTTTGCCAACCGCTTAGATACGTATCTCTTTCTTCCTGGACTTTGGTGAGTTCATTCTCGGGCTCGTTTGGCTGATCTGGGAATGGATTATTTGGTTCTTCGTTCATTTAAATTTTTAAGACCTTTAAAGGTTTTGACGACTTTTTTGTAGTTCATTCTCTTTGGACCAATGGCCAGGATTAAAATATTTTCACCGTCCAGGTAGCATCTTTGAGCGACCACCGCCAACTCCCGACTTTCAGTAACCGGACTTTTTTGACCAATGAAAACTTGGATGGGACAAGCTTCGAAAATTTCGTCGTTTAAATTTTCGACTTTTTCGTCTAATTCTTCGAAGTCACGAATAATTTCTCTGATTTCATTTTGATTTTCCCAGTCCAATCGATTCAAAAGGGTTTCGAGACCAGTTTTGTAAATCCGATCTTCGTTTTTTTGCTCCAGCGCTCCTAAAAGACCGAGTTGATTGGAAAAAAGCGTTAAAAAGTTTGGCCAATCGGCGCTTCGGATCGACTGAAGGAAAACTTCGTCGAGATTCGGTTCACTTTCAACCGCTAAAAGTTTTTCGGCAAAAATTTCGTAAGCCTTGTCACTTGGGACACGGCCGGCGGAATGGTAGGGTTGTTCTAAAAATCCGGAGTCAGTTAGCGTTTCGAGTTCGTGGCGAATCATGGCGGGTTTAATGCCAAAGTTATATTTTTCGTAAAGCCAGCCCGAAGAAACCGGCGAGCCGGATTTGATAAAAGATTCGATGACGGCGTTTAAAATGTTTTCGGTGCGTGGATCCATCCCGGTTAGAAAATTAATTTCTTGTTCTGATTCGACAAATTGATATTTTCAAATGATTTTAGGTTTATCTCAATAGGTTTAATTTTCTAACGGGATAAATCTTTCTTGAAACTATTATAGGGCGATTAGCAAGGTTGTCAAGGGACTGCTAACGAACAGGTTTTAGGTTATAGGTGTTAGGTTTTAGTAAAAACGAAAAGGGACGGATTGCTCCGTCCCGTCTTTTGGTGTTGAAATCTAACTCATAGTTTTGCCAAAACAGTTGCTCCTCAGGGAATACCTTCCCCTCTTCTTCTGGGCACCACGCGAAATTGACGTAATCGTACCATGGCTAAGACTCTTCGATTGGCTAACCTCCTTTCGATCGCTTCTTTTCGAGCTTGAGGACTCCACGCGCCACACTTGTCGCATTTTTCGGGCGACAAGTGCGAGGTTCGACCGCAGCAGTCACATCGCCATTTATAAGCGGTTGTATCTAAAACACATCCTTCCGCCATTCTTCTTCCCTCCTTTCTCGATCACTCGATGGTGTTGAGGATTTCACCGCTGAATCTGTAAACGCCGCAACGACATCGGCCGACTTTTCTTTGGTTGACGTTACCGCAGTACTTGCATTTCCATTGATCACGCTTTGCACTCGAGGAGTTATCTCCCGAATCCCTGAGAAGATGAGCCCAGATGAGAGCTCTGATTTCTCGGAGAGTGACGGCGACTCCTTTCCTTTTTTTCATCTCAATTACCCTCCTATAGCTGCGGCTTTTCGGTCTGGCACTTACGGCATCTCTTATCTTTGTCGGTGTTGCGCTCGCTGCAGTGTTCGCAGGTCCAACTCGCAATGATTGGATCTTCGGTTTCCAAGGTTAGCGTCTGTTGATCCTGGTCGGTCTGAGAGAGAGGAAAAAACAAGTAGCAGCGGTTACCGCGGCGAACGTGGATTTCTACTGGGGCGTTCGGGTTGCGTTTGGGCATTTTTTCTCTCTTCCGGGATCACCGCTGGCTCTTCGACCGGTCGTTTGCCGTCGCACTTAGGATTTAGGCAGTAGTTCATGATGATGCCGTTTTCCCGCCTACACTTGGGGCATCGCCAAATAAAAGGTGATACTTTCGACTTGTTTTGCCGCGCCATTAATCACCTCGCTGGTTTATACGCGTTGGACGCACATAGAGTCCGATTTCACCTGGGTGAGTCGGACTGGCTACGAGTTTTCCCGTTCCGGGTTTGCTTTTGCCACAGTTACAACAAATCAAGCGATATCCATGGTTCGTAATCCGACACTCTGGATTCCCACAGCGCCAATTGAAGACCGAGTTGCGTTTTTCTGGCATATGACCTCCGTTTTGACAGATTGGCTTAATGACAACGTTCTAGCTATAGCTTATCGTTTAGGGGGTTTCTGTCAACTTTTCAAAATATGTTAAACTTAAAGGATGAATAGCATTCAGGGGAAGGTTAAATGGGTCAATATTTTTAAACCGACAACCGCCGATTTGAGTTGGCTCCGTAAAGAATTAAACCTCCACCGTTTAATCCTAGAAGAGCTGAAAGGACCATCCTCTAGAGCGCGGGTGGAGGTCAACAAAAATTACCTTTACCTAATCTATTATTTCCCGATTTACGATCCGGTGGAGCGAGTTTCGAAGCGGAGCGAAATTGATATTTTAGTGACTAAGAGTGAGGTGGTGACGGTATCTTATGAAAAGATCGAAGTTTTTGATGAGCTTACAAAAACTCTAAACAAAAATTCCCGAGCGCTGGAGGATAGTTTAAAGCTCACTCACAAAATTATTGATTCCCTTTTGGATTTTCAGCAACGACAGATGATTCACATTCGCGAAAAGTTGGAAACTGTGAGCGTGGAACTTTTTAAAGAGAAGGAGCGAGAGCGAGAACAGGTGCTCTTGGAACAAATTTCCTATCTGAAGCGAGATATTTCGCAGTACCGGTTGATTATCAAACCGCAGAAACATATCCTCGAATCTTTTTTCCAAGTCGGTTGCAACTTTTTCAATCAAGCGAATTGCTCTGTCTATATGAATGACTTGATTGGGGAGCATATGAAGATTACCGATCTGCTCGAAGACTATCGCCAAGCGATTGAAGATTTTGAAGATACAAATAACCAGCTTATCAATATCAAAAACAGCCAACTTGTTAAGACCTTCACGATTTTGGCGTTTTTAACTTTCCCGATGATGCTTTTCGCGTCACTTTTTAGCATGAACACGCGTGGGACTCCGATCGTGAACAACCCGCGGGCTTTTTGGATTGTACTCGGTGTAATGATCATAGCCATGACCGGAATGTTTGCGTATTTTAAAAAGAAAGATTGGCTCTGAAAAACTAGGTTTTAGGTTGTAGGTGACAGGTTTTAGATGAGATATGAAAATTTATTTATTCAATACTTTGAGCGGTAAAAAAGAATTGCTAGTGAAGCCGAAGGGAAGGCCCTTGCGGCTTTTTGTTTGCGGGCCGACGGTTTATGACGATCCGCATATTGGGAACGGGCGGACCTACGTTTTTTTTGACACGCTTGTAAAATATTTGCGCTCGACCGGACTCAAAGTTTTTTATCTCCAAAATATTACCGATATTGACGATAAAATCATCGCTCGCGCTCACGCCGAGAAGGTTTCTTTTTCAAAAATTGCGGAGACTTATCTCGCGGTTTACTTTCGCGACATGAAAGCTTTAGGCGTAACGGCAGTGACTAAATACGCCAGAGCCACCAAATATATTCCGCAGATCCAAAAACAAATCGAGGTGCTCTTAAAAAAAGGCTATGCCTATGAAATCGCTAAAGACGGCATCTATTATGATGTTTCCAAATTTCGTGATTACGGCAAGCTTTCACGACGAACCACCGTTCAAGCCGAGTCGGGCGTGAGTCGAATTGATGAGAGCATTCATAAAAAAAATAAAGCGGACTTTGCTCTTTGGAAATTTGGCCATACGAAAGCGCCCATGCAAATTATCAATGGAGAACCGGCATGGCCTTCGCCTTGGGGTCTAGGGCGACCGGGATGGCATATTGAAGACACGGCAATCACCGAATATTTTTTTGGCCCGCAGTATGACATTCACGGCGGAGCGGTGGATTTAAAATTCCCGCATCACGAGGCGGAAATCGCGCAGCAAGAAGCGGCTTCCGGAAAAAAACCTTTGGTGAAGATTTGGATGCACGGGGGATTTTTAACTCTGGAGGATCAAAAAATGTCGAAGAGTTTGGGCAACTTTATGACGATTGATCAATTTTTAAAGAACACTTCACCTGAAGTATTTAGACTGATGACGCTAAGCCACCATTACCGTTCTCCCCTTAACTATACGGTTAAACTGAATAAAGAAATGAAACTCAAATGGCTAGCGATCCTGGAATTTTTAGCGAAGGCGGAGGTGGGAGCAAAATCTTCGTTAGTCAAAAAATCACGGGTCAGCAATTTGGCTAAGTTTGAAAAAGAATTTACTTTGGCTTTGGCGGATGATTTTAACACTCCGGCGGCTTTGGGAATTTTGTTCAAATTTATCGGAGAACTGCAACCGAAGTTGTGGCAGCTTTCTCGGGTTGAGGCGAAGCAGATTTTAAAGAAAATACGCAAAACCTTAAAAACACTGGGATTTTCTTTTAAATTCCCTCAAATACCCTTAAAAATTAAAGGATTGGCTCGAGAGCGCGAGAATCTAAGGAAGAATCAACAGTTTGTCCAGTCTGATAGCTTGAGAAAAAAGGCCAATGATTTAGGATTTCTAATAGAAGATTCACCACTCGGGCCTTTCGTGTGGCCTAAATCGTGAAACTCCCGGACTAATTGAGGAATGGGCAAGTCGATAAGAAGTTCCTCAAACATGGAACATGAAAAATTATGGCTAAAAAAAATAATTTAAAAATTCCCCCGAGCAATCTTGAAGCCGAACAGTCAGTTTTGGGCGCGATCTTGATTGATAAAGAGGCCATGGTCAAAGTGGCCGATCTTTTGGTGCCAGAAGATTTTTACCAACCAGCAAACGGGAAGATTTTTGAAGTGATAGTGGAACTTTTTGAGCGGCACCAGCCGATTGATGTTTTAAGCGTGGCCAATCTTCTCACCGAAAAAGGAATCTTGAAAGCAGTGGGTGGGTCGGGATATCTAGCGGATTTGACTAATCAGGTGCCGACGTCTTCGCACGTGGCTAACTACGCGAAAATTGTGAAGGAAAAAAAGATTTTGAGAGATCTGATCCGAGCTTCGGCGGATATCACGGAAGATGTTTTTGGGCAAGAGGGCGAAGTGGAGGATTTACTGGACGCGGTGGAGCAAAGAATCATTGGAATTTCGCAGCGATCAATGCCGCAAAATTTGGTCCAAATTAAGGATGAACTCAAAAGCGCGTACGAAAGAATTGAAAAACTGCATCGAGGCGATGGAGCTCTCCGAGGGGTGCCGACTGGGTTTGAGGGACTGGATAATTTACTGTCTGGGTTACAAAAGTCAGACCTGGTGGTTTTAGGGGCTCGACCTTCTTTAGGAAAAACTTCTTTGGCGTTAGACATTGCCCGGCACGCCGCTTTAAAAGGACAAGTGCCGGTGGGTTTGTTTTCACTTGAAATGTCTCGGGAGCAGGTAATCGATCGTTTGATTTCTTCGGAATCGCAAGTTCCCCTTTGGCGACTTAGAACGGGCAGAATTTCTCACGATTCGGAATTTGAAATGATTCAATACGCCCTGGATAAATTGTCAGGAGCGCCGATTTTTGTGGATGATACGCCTTCGCCAAACATTATGCAGATTAGATCTATGGCGAGAAGAATGCAGATCGAGCACGGTTTGGGATTAGTCATTGTCGATTATCTTCAACTGATTACCCCGCGAATCAACACCGACAACATGGTGCACCAGGTCACTGAGATTTCCCGGGGACTCAAATCACTAGCGAGGGAATTAAAAGTGCCGGTTTTGGCGCTGTCGCAACTTTCGAGAGGGATCGAGCAACGCGATCATAAAGTGCCGCGGCTTTCCGACCTTCGCGAATCCGGCAGTATTGAACAAGACAGCGACGTGGTTCTATTTATTTACCGTAAAGACCGGGATCGAATTGATGTGCCGCTCGACGAGCAAGATGTCGCGCAAATTATCATCGCTAAACATCGGAATGGCCCGCTCGGATCCGTGGAGCTTAAATTTGACGCCGAGAGAGTGAGTTTCAAAAATATTGAGAAAAGATTCGAAGAAGCGCCGGTTGAGGCGAACATATGACACTCCCCTCTCCGATTAAAAGATTAGTGGAGCGATTGTCGGAATTGCCGGCAATCGGACCGCGACAGGCGACGCGGTTGGCTTTTTATTTAATCAGTCGCGGACAAAATGAAATCCACTCTTTGGCGCAGGAAATTGAAGCTTTGAGTAAAATCAAAATTTGTGGAAATTGTTTTTTTATTCATCAAAACGTTGGAAATTTGTGCGACACTTGCGCGGACAGTACTCGAAAAAAAGACGTGATTGCCATTATTGAAAAGGAAACAGATTTGGTTTCGATTGAGAACACTAAAAAATTTAATGGCCGATATCTTGTGCTCGGGGTGATCTCGAAAACTGGAATTTTGGAAGATTGGCAAAAGTTGCGATTACAGAATCTCAAGAGTTTTATTAATAAGGACTTAGACGGAAAGGCGGAAGAAATTATTTTAGCTTTCAGTCCGACTTCGAATGGGGATTTTAACGTTTCACTCTTACTAAAAGAGCTGGCGCCGCTCGCCAAGAAAGTTACTCGCCTTGGACGAGGATTACCGACGGGCGGCGAGATTGAGTTTGCGGATGATGAGACGTTAGGTGAGGCGCTGGCGAAAAGATCGTAAGCTATTCGACCAGCTTTGCTTTCTCGAACTGGCGGTTCTTCGATTCCAGCGATCGAAGCCCGCCTGCGCTCTCGGCCCTAAAAATCCTTTTAGGATGCCGAGCTTTTAGTGCCTCCGAGAGCTTCTCGAAAGCAAAGCTGGTCTCGTCGGTATTGCCCTGTTTTTTCCCAAGCGCGCTTGCGAGTTGAGGTAGGTGGAGTAGAATAAAAGTGGCAGTTCAGAGTCAAACACTCAAGCAGATAGGAGAGAGTTATGACCGTACCAATGAAGAGTAGGGTAGTGTCATCACCGCAGTCTTACTTACGGTACGTGCCGCTGGACTTTAGAAAAGACAACTCTGCCTTGCACGACGGGCTGGTTCAGCGTTTTGAGTTGGCCTATCACCGGATCGAGGGATTCTGGAATCAGGAGTTACACATCAAGCCCAGGATACTCTCGCCGAACCATCCGATTGTCCCGTGTTTTATCTGGCAATGGGTAACATTGCACGCTCCGTTTACCATCACCAAAGAGTGTTCAGTCGAGGAGATTGTCTCGATCGTAGAGCCAACGGCCTTCATCGTAGGATACTTCCGATGTATTTGGGCTGATAGGCACGGCGGACTACGGCCAGGCGATGCGACTTTACTGGAGCTTCAAAACTAAGGTCGTTTGTGGGTAGATTTAACAAGACTTCGCCCGAAATCAGAGCGGAGTCTTTTTTTACCCATGTCGCACCACGATGACATCTCCATCTTGGACGACATATTCCTTTCCTTCGAGGCGGAGGAGGCCTTTTTCGCGAGCTTTGGACCAAGAACTGGAATCTAAAAGTTTTTGCCAATTGACCACTTCCGCGCGGATGAATTTTTTTTCAAAATCGGTGTGGATGACGCCAGCGGCTTCGGGCGCTTTGGCGCCTTTTTTAATCGTCCAGGCGCGAGTTTCATCTTCGCCAGTAGTTAAGAAACTGATGAGATTTAAAATTTCGTAAGATTTTTTGATCAATTCCCCGATACCAGAAGGTGAAATTTGGCCTTCAGCCAAAGTGGACGCGGTTTCACCTTCGGTACGGGGCAAGTTTTCGTTTCCCGTATTTTCATCTACTACTAAATTCATGACAATAAAATCACCGCCGAGAGTTTTAATTTTTTGCTTCAAGCTCTCCCCTACCTCGGATTCGTCGCCGTTTAGAAGATAGAGTTGTTTTTTGGCGGTTAAAAGATTCAGTTCATCTATTCTCTTATTCGTGCGAATTAGGGATATAAGGTCGGGGTGGCTGACGGGTAATTGATCGGCTAAGAGGCGTTTTTTAATTTCGAGCAAGCCCTGGAGCGCTTGGGGGGCGAATTTATCCCCCGCTCGCGATTCTTTTTCTAAACTGCCGATGCGTTTTTCAACGGTTTCTAAGTCTTTGATGATGAGTTCGGTATTGATGATGGCGAGGTCGCGTTCGGGATCAACGGAATTTTCGACGTGGATGATTTCTGAATTCTTAAAAACTCTTAAAACCGTGACGATGGCTTGCGTTTCACGAATGTGAGAGAGAAATTGATTACCCAGACCTTCGCCGGTTGAAGCGCCTTTAACCAGGCCAGCGATGTCGTAGAACTCCACGACCGCCGGAATTTTCTTTTTAGATTTACTCAAATTCGCTAACTTATCTACACGCTCATCGGGAACGGGAACGATGCCGACGTTTGGGTCGATGGTGGCGA
>JACQBP010000001.1 GCA_016194445.1 Candidatus Liptonbacteria bacterium
ATTCAGTTGAGCGGTCAAAGCGTTAATTTGAGCAAGTAGTGCCGCCACTTGAGCTTGAAGTTCAGCTGCTGTTGCGCCATTCGCTACTGGCACAAATATCGTCGCGCCTATTAACCACACGCTGGTGGTTGTCGTAAGCGCCACTGAAATGAATTTCTTTCTAAAACTACTCATTTATTTTTTATTTATTTTTCGACTTGCCCTCTTAAGTTCCTCCTTACCCTCTTAAGTTTTTACGAAGTAAAAATTTTGGAGGGTGAAAGGAATTTTGGAGGGCTTACCCCGTCACTAATTTTATAAATTTAGTCCTAGGGTATAAATTTTTTTCTTTTAACTATTTCGACCTTTACCCTCTTAGGTTTTGCCTTGCCCTCCTAAATTTCTGAAAGAAAATTTGGAGGGTGAAGGAAAATTTTGGAGGGTTTATCCTCTCAAATTTTGACCCACCCTCCTTGAGTTTCCTTAGGGGGGTAAAAACTTGATTGGATGGATTTTTCTGGAAGTTACCACCCTTTTCTTCGACCCACCGCCAATCTAAGTGAGGATTAGTAGCAGAGGAAAAAAAGGCGACAACCTTAATATCAAACTTAAAGCTTAAAAGTACTAAATAAAACCGGCCCTTCCCTGATTAGACCTTAAATTACAACGAACCCACCGTTGAAAGGTTACTACCCGAGTGGAACCTTAGGCCACCTGGCGTTTCATCCTATAATAAGTAGCTGGTCCGCCATTGCCAAATCGTTCAATTAAACCAGTCCCACTTAGCTTCTCAAGATCATACCTTATAGTCCGCTCGCTAATTTCCGGCAAAAGCTCCTGTAAGTCTCGTAGCCGGCAATAACCACTCTGCCTAATTTTTTCAAGAATTATGGAATTTCTCTCTTGGCCAGAATAGCTATTCACTTTTGCCGTATTGCCGGATATTGCCGATTTAAGCAAACCAAAACTATCAGTCACATTAATTTCTTCATCGTCCCTTACTTCTTGCGTAACCCTAAAATCAGCATATTCTTGTGCATCAGAACTATCCAAGTCCGAAAGTGAGCTATTTTCCTCTGATGCCACTTCTTTTTTGCCGCTTTTCTTAAAGGCATTCTTAGCCTCAACCATTACCTCTTTTA
The DNA here is from genome assembly GCA_016194445.1 of Candidatus Liptonbacteria bacterium. Lineage (GTDB taxonomy): Bacteria > Patescibacteriota > Minisyncoccia > UBA6257 > 2-01-FULL-56-20 > VMFW01. The sequence continues at coordinate 1,122 of JACQBP010000001.1, forward strand.
TGTCAATTTCCGGAATCGGTTCTTCATTGTCAAAATTATCGATTGCCGCATTAAGATGGCTAAGTTCTTCACTCACAACCTCGGTAACTTTATAACTCACTAAATTAGCTTCAGCGCCTAGTTGCAATAAATGACCCAAGGAAAGTATCGCTAATTTTGCCCGATCATACTCTCCCACTGAAACCGCATCCACTAGATCAAGCGACCGCTCCTCTAGATAAGAAGCTAAACTATCCCCCTTCAAATTGGGTATCAACCTCAAAACGGCGTATCCAATTTCAAAAGCCTTTTGATACAGAAACTGCTCAGATTTATCCATTTGAGCCAGTATATAAAGGTAGCCCCAACTGTGTCAACTAGAGCACCACAAATAGGACATTTCTTACTACTTATGTACTAACCAGAAATTAGGTTTTAATGTAAGTCGATATTCAAGTTTGATATAACAAGTTATGAAACCAGCATCCTATTTGTGGTGCTGGGTCAACTAGAGGCTTACTTCCGACCTCTTATGAAGCCTCCACGGCCTTACAGCCGTGGTATTCTTATTTCTTTTCAGCGGAATCCGCCGAAGCACCTTACATTACTCTCTGAGCTTTAGACAGTCCACCAATCGCATTCATCCTCGGGCTTACACTAAGGTTTTCTGCGAAGGCGGATAAAATCGTCTGCCCTCTTTAAACTCTCGAGGGTGCCGCAGTCGAGATATTTCCCCTTAAATTCCCACCCGTAAATTTTCCCTCCTCGTTTAATCTCAAGTTCGAAAATGTCGGTAATCGGTAAAGTATCTAGCCTCTTTATTCCTTCAAGTTTTTTTTCTAACTCTTGAGCGCGCCTTAAGATAGTTGGAGTTAAAACATAAGCTCCAATCAAAACTAGATTTGAAGGCGCCTCACTTACTGGAGGTTTCTCCACCACGCCAGAAATTCTATACATCTCCTTTAACTTTTCGATTTTCCGAATAGCCACCACTCCGAATCGAGAAACTTGAGCTTTGGGAATCCTCCTTAATGTCAAAATTGGACTTTTAAGTTTAGTGTATAAATGAATAATGGTTTCTAAAATCGATTTCGGGCTCAGTAAAATATCGTCACAAAACCTTAAGACAAAAGGTTCCCTTTGAATCAAGTCCTTAGCCGAGAGAAGAACGTGCCCCGTCCCCAAAAGAAATTTCTGAAAACGGACATGGAAATTTAAATGAGGAAATCTTTTCCTAGCCCCAACTAGATATTGCTCGAACTGTTTACCCTGATGAGGGTTGACTACTAAAACTACCTCGCGGATGCTTGTCCCCGTCGCCTCGCTCAAAATATAATCAAGCATCGGTCTATCTCCCACCTCAACTAAAGCTTTCGGTTTTCTAAGGGTAAGTGGGTGCAATCTTTTACCTAAACCCGCCACGGGTAAAACCAGCTTCGTTATCTTTTGAACCATGTTTTTATGAGCGATTTTATCTCTAGTTTTTTATTACTTTTACGCACCTCCAGGGGAAAATTACACATTGAAGCTCAGACTCGCCAAAGTCAGAACCATAAAAACAAAAATAGCTGTGAAATTAACCAATAATCTCTTGCGCGTGAGGCTATGGTTGAAATGCGCCAAAATAGTTTCTAAGACTAAAACTACCATCAAAAAAACCGTCGCGGTCTGGTAAATCCGATTAAAAGGTAAAAAAAGCAAAACCCAAACTAGTTGCCAAACCAAAAGAGCCACAAAAACTGCGGCCAGAGTCTCTCGGCTGTAAACTCCTTCACCTTTTCTTCCTTCTAAATTCGAACCTCCTCTTACTCCCATTTCTAGAGAAACCGGGTTTAAAATCTCCTCGTAATTCAAAAAACTCCTAGTCAATAAGAAAAAGACCGCCGCCAATCCAAGCGATCCGAAAACCACCCCCGTCCCCAGCCAATTTTCAAAACTCGAAAAGAAGACCCAAAATAATAGTAAATATATCAAGTAAATTGCGATTTCATATTTAGGTTTTCGATTCACGAAAACTAGATCCTTCACTCCTAAAATCAAAAAGAATATACACGCCGTCACTGCTGCGAGTCCCAAAGAAGCCTTTGCAAAAAGAGGCGAAATCAAAACCAAAAATATGGAAAAGGGCCTTATAAATTTAAGGGGTTTAAAAAGCGGCACAAAGTAAAAATAACTCGCTATGAGCAAAAAAAGCCAGAAAGGCAAAACCAGCCACGCCCCTCCAAAAATCAGCGCCTTAACTACTAAAGACCAGGGAGTTGGCTTTAAAATTAACTTTAACTTTTCCACCATCTTTAAGTTCGCCGCGAATAATCTGATCGGCTAATTTATCTAAAATCACTTTCTGAATCAACCGCCGGAGTGGTCGGGCGCCAAACTCTGGGCTAAACCCTTCCTTCGCTAAATAATCCTTCGCTGAAGCGTCAATCGCAATCTGAATTTTGTGATTCTCGAGTCGCTTCTCTATGAGCTCCAACTGAATATCCACTATTTTCTTCACGTCTTTCATCCTTAACGGTTCAAAGATAATGATCTCATCAATCCGATTTAAAAATTCCGGCCGAAAACTTTCTCTTAGCGCTTGTCTGACCTTTTCTTTATAATTTTCCTCTTCGCTCTTTTTTTCGACTTCTTCTCCGTTCGAACTGAAACCCAAAGCCGACATCGCTCGCAAGTACTGGCTCCCCACGTTCGAAGTCATGATAATGATCGAATTTTTGAAATTCACAAATTTGCCCTTGCTATCAGTCAGTCTCCCGTCATCCAAAATTTGAAGCAAAAGGTTGAACACTTCCGGATGGGCCTTCTCTATTTCATCAAAAAGAATCAGGCTGTATGGTCGATGCCGAATCGCTTCCGTCAGTTGCCCTCCCTCTTCGTAACCGACATAACCCGGCGGCGAACCAATCAGCCGGGCGGTGGCGTGCCTCTCCATATACTCCGACATATCAAACCGGAGCAAAGCTTTCTCATCATTAAACATAAAATCAGCCAAAGTCCTAGCCAATTCCGTCTTCCCTACTCCCGTCGGACCTAAAAACATAAAAGATCCGAGGGGCCGGCTTTCATCCGAAAGCCCCGCGCGCGCGCGCCTAATCGCGCTCGCGACCGCTCCGATCGCCTCCTCTTGGCCCACCACTCTTTTATCTAAAACTTCTTCAATCTTAATCAATTTATCGCTCTCCGACTCTAAAATTCTCATTAAAGGAATGCCAGTCCAACTCGAAACAATCGCCGCCACGTCTTCTTTGTCCACGGATTCTTTTAAGAATCTTCCCCCTTTCTCCCCTTTAGTTTGTTTTCCTCTCTTCGCTAAGAGCGCTTCTCTTTTCCCAAAGTTCTCTTCCTCAAAAACTTCAAAATCTTTCTGGGCTTGCGGCAGTTCTCCATAAATAATCTGGGCCACCCGCTCAAGGTTACCCATCCTCTCGGCCGTTTCGGCCTCTCTCTTTAAATTATCAATTTTCCTCCGCAATTCATGTAAAGTTTCAAAAACAATTTTCTCTCTTTGCCATTTAGCCGAAAGTTTGTCGTTCTCCTGCTTTAATTTTTTAAGTTCTTGATCTATTTCTTTAAGCCGAATCATCCCTTTTAATCCCTCCTTGCTTAAAGCTTGCTTTTCCACCTCAAAATTCACGATTGTGTGCCGCACTCGGTCAATCTCTTTCGGCAAACTCTCTGATTCTAAACGCCTCGCCGCCGCCGCCTCGTCAATCAAATCCACCGCCTTGTCCGGCAAAAACCTGTCGGTAATATATCGAGCGGAAAGATTGACCGCCTCCACAATCGCTTCATCGCTAATTCGCAGTCCATGATGAATTTCGTATTTTTCCTTCAAGCCTCGGAGGATTGCGGCGCTGTCCTCAATCGAAGGTTCGTCCACCATAATCGGTTGAAATCTTCTCTCGAGAGCCGGATCTTTTTCAATGTATCGTTGATACTCTCGAATCGTGGTCGCTCCGACCGCGTGCAACTCTCCTCGAGCCAGTGCTGGTTTGAGCAAATTCGAAGCGTCCACCGCGCCCTCGGCCGCTCCCGCGCCGACAATAGTGTGAATCTCATCGATAAAAAGTATAATCCGCCCCGCTTCATTTTTAATCTCTTTCACAAAAGCTTTCAATCGATCCTCAAACTCTCCCCGGAACTTCGTCCCGGCGATGAGCGCCCCCAAATCGAGCATCACAATTTGTTTATTTTTCAAAGGTTCTGGCACGTTGCCGCTAATAATCCTTTGAGCCAAACCCTCCACGATGGCCGTCTTCCCCACCCCCGGCTCGCCAATCAAAACCGGATTATTCTTAGTCCGCCGGCTCAAAACTTGAATCACCCGTCGCAGTTCATCCTCTCGGCCAATCACCGGATCCAACTCTCCCGCCTTGGCTTTTTCGGTTAGGTTAATCGCGTACTTTTCTAAAACTTGAAATTTCGACTCTGGCGTTTCATCGGTAATCCTCACCGATCCCCGAAGTTGGTTGAAAATTCTAAGCGCCGACTCTTTTTTAAGGCCAAACTGCTGCAAAATTGATTGCGCTAGAGAAGGGATTTCAACGATGGCTAAAAGTAAGTGCTCGCAAGAAATAAATTCATCTTTGAGTTGAGTCGCTACTTTAGCCGCCTGATCTAAAACCTGCATCAGCTCTTGTGAAAGATAAAGTTGGCTGATATTCGAACCGCTCACTAATTTTGGTAAACGATCCAACTCCAACTCGATTTGACCATGAAGCTTCTCTAAATTAACCCCCGACCGCACTAAAAGCGGCTGCACCAGCGACTGCTGGTCATCCATTAAGGTTGATAAAAGATGCAAGGCTTTGAGCTCGCCGTGGCTCCTTCGCGCCGCTAGTTCTTGGGCGTTTTGAAGCGCTTCTTGAGCTTTAATTGTGAAACGATGAAAGTTGGGCATCTACAAAAATTTAAAGTTAAAATATCAAAATGAAAAATTGTTGAAGCTTGATTTTTGCCGGAGCAAAAATCAAGCCACCTAAATTTTTAACTTTTATCTTTACACTTTTAACTTACCACAACTACGGCCTCTTGCCAAGCGTCACCGGCAAAGTCAACTCTTTGCCCGCTCTATTTATTTTCAAAGTGATCGTCTGCCCCACGTTGTACTCTGAAACTACCTCCGCCAAACCGTTGTCCTTATCAATTTTTTTCCCGTTAATTTCCAAGATAATATCTTCCGCCAAAATTCCCGCCTTCGCCGCCGGCGAGTCCTTCAAAACGGCTGGCCCATCCTCATTCCCGCGCGCCAGCGCTCCATAATCAACCGGCAATTTTTCCTTCTTCGCTAAATCGGGATTAATCAAAATATACCGCACGCCGAGATACGGCGCCTGAATTTCTCCGCTCGTCGTGACCGAACTGATATCTCTCTTCGCTCGATTGATGGGCAAAGCAAAACCAATATTTTGCGCTCCCGAAACGATCGCCGTGTTAATCCCAATCACCTCACCCCTTAAGTTCAAAAGTGGCCCGCCCGAATTGCCTGGGTTAATGGCCGCGTCCGTCTGAATCACGCCCGAGATCTGCTCCGTCATATCTCCCCCCGAAGCCGTCACGTTTCTCCCCAAACCCGAAATCACCCCGACCGAAACCGTGTTCCCAAATTGCCCGAGCGCGTTCCCAATCGCAATCGCCGTTTGCCCGAGTTGAACCGATCCCGAATCTCCGAGCGTGATGGCCGGCAAACCCGACGCCTGAATCTGAACCACTGCTAAATCTTGAACTGGATCCCGCGCCAAAACTTTGGCGTCATATTTTTTCCCATTGCTCAAGATAACCGTGTAAGATGCCTTGGTGTCAGAAACCACGTGTCTATTGGTCAAAATCAAACCGTTCGAGGAAACGATAAACCCGCTCCCTCCTCCCACCTCCTGAAGCTGTTTTTTCCCACTGTCACACGGTTGCGAAAACTGAAAGTCTTGACCAAAAAATTGCTGAAATTCTGGCGGCAAATCTCCAAATGGATTGCTCGGACAATTCTCCAAAATCGGCACCAGTTTCGAAATCGTAATCGAGACCACGGCCGGCGTGGCTTTTTTGACCGCCCCTATGACCGCCTGTTCATAATCCAGCGCCGGTTTATATAAAGAAGTTTCCGATTTCTGATCTTTAGTGTTCGAGCTCTGACTAGTCGATGAACTCGCCTCTCCGCCCGTAAAAGGTTTTTTAATCGAATTCCAAATATCGCCAAAAAACCCGGCCTTCGCCTGGCTTGCCCCCAAAACTAAAACTAAAATAAGACCGAAACCTAGCAAAACAAAACCTCTCTTTATCTTGTTATTAGTCATAAGCTTGTCCCGTACTGAAATTTGGACCTATTTTGAGCTTTAGCTCTCCAAATTTCTAGTACCGGGATTGTTTGTTATTGGTTGTTATTTTATATTATTATTTTTTTGTTATTGGTCAATAGTTATAAGTTATTAGTCGTGTATATACTACAAATTCCATCCTAAAATATTTCACAATTTTTTTCTAGCTTTCCCCATTAAACTTATTATTAACCATTTCGCGAAGCTTACCAGTGTTTCCGTGTGTAAGCAAACCTAAATAGGAACTCAAAACTTCAAGTCGCGGGTCGCGAGTGAGCTTTGCCAACATCCGCCTTTTGGTCGCCGTCCGCAAAACTCGGTGGTCGGGCAACATCCGCCTTTTGGTCGCCGTCCGCAAAACTCGGTGGTCGGGAAAATTTACCCAGCCTAAGAAATCCACCCCCGACGCCAAAGTTTTGATAAAACTTTGTTCGGGTGAAGTTCGAGCTTTAGCTTATCTTGTAAAAAATCCCTGATTTTAGGAATTAAATTTTCGAGCCAGTCTTTGTTCTCAAAAAAATCACAAAATCATCCGCGTATCGAATGTAGTGTTTAATTTTCAGTTTGTGCTTCATAAATTGGTCAAATTCGTTCATGTAGATATTAACGAACAGTTGCGAAGTTAAATTGCCAAGCGGCAAGCCCACAGGAGGTCGAACCGAAGAAAAACTTTCGATTATTTCTCGCAGTAACCCGAGGATTTTTTGCTCATCAATATAACCAACCAAAATTTTGAGCAAAACTTCGTGATCGATATTTTCAAAAAACTTTCTGATATCGCATTTCAG
>JACQBP010000014.1 GCA_016194445.1 Candidatus Liptonbacteria bacterium
TTGATCGAAAGTATCTCCATGAATTAAGATAATTCTAGCCGATAAAATCTTATTTTAAAAGCCTCTTCTCTATTGGACACTCTTATAAAAATGAGTAAGAATGGGTAATAAATGGCTGGTTCTCCCGTTGAACAAATTAAAGAAAAGCTCGAAATCGCCGAATTTTTAAAGGGCTACTTAGAGCTCCGCCCCGCCGGCAAAAACTTCAAAGCCCTTTGTCCTTTCCATCGGGAAAAAAGTCCTTCCTTTATGGTCTCGCCCGATCGCGGCTCTTGGCACTGCTTTGGTTGCAATTTAGGCGGCGACATTTTCTCGTTTTTAATGCGCTACGAAAATATTGAATTTTCCGAAGCGCTCAAAGTGCTCGCCGAAAAAGCCGGCATCGAACTCCAACGCCTAAACCCCGCTGAATACAAACTCTTCGGCCTGCTCTATGACCTAAACGACCTCGCTAAAAACTTTTTTATCAAAGAACTCGCCAACTCGCCCCTCGCTCAAAAGTATCTCCAAGATCGGGGATTGAAAGAAGAAACCATCGCCGAGTTCGAAATCGGTTTCGCGCCTAATAACTCCGAAGCTTTGAATCTCCATTTCCTAAACGCCGGTCATCGCCCCGACGATGTCCTCCGCGCCGGTTTGGCGGTGAAAAGTGAAAGGGGAGCCCAGTTCGACCGCTTTCGAGGCCGAGTGATGTTTCCTATTTATAACAACTTAGGCAAGATCGTCGGTTTCACCGGCCGCCTCTTGCCGGAATTCGACAACGGCCAATCCGGCAAATACATTAACAGTCCCGAAACTCCCATTTTTAACAAATCCAAAGTTCTCTACGGTTTCTCTAAAGCCAAAGATTTTATCCGCCAAACCAACTCCGCTTTTCTAGTGGAAGGCCAAATGGATCTGGTAATGAGTTGGCAGTCTGGCATCAAAAACATCGTGGCTTCTTCCGGCACGGCCCTCACGTCAGATCATTTAAAAACTTTGCGCCGCCTCACCGACCAATTAACCATCAGTTTTGACAATGACGCAGCGGGCTGGACCGCTGGGGAAAGAGCCATTGACTTGGCCGAAAATATGGACTTTAATGTAAAGGTTGTAGTCTTTAAAGACTTTAAAGATGCCGCTGAAGCGGCACAAGCGGGGGCCAATCAACTAAGAGAATCCATCTTAGCCGCCATCCCCGCCCCCCAATTTTATTTCGAAAAATATTTGCCGGAAGCCAGCGGCCATTCCTATAGCCGCGAAAAACTCCCTAATTTAAGAGCCATCCTCGGCAAAATTTCGAATATTTCAAGCCCAATCGAGCAGAATTTTTGGCTCAAAGCCCTTTCGGAAAGGACCGGCATTGCGGAAAAAACTTTAATCGAAGAAAGCGAAAAACTGGATCCCAAAAAATCCCCGAGTTCGGAATCAGTCCAAACGGAAAATCCCTCCCCAGATTTTAAGAGAAATTTCTCGCGCCGCGAGCTCTTGAGTCAGCATCTTCTCTCCTCTCTCTGTCATCAAAACAACTTTTCCGAAATTTCGGATTTTGCCGTATACCTCAGCCCCGAATATCAAACCGTTCTGAATATCTTAAAAACCGGCGGTCGGTCTAGCGCTAATCCCGAAATTGACCAACTCTTGAATCTGACTCTCCTCCGCTCCACCGCTCTTCCCGCCGCCGAAATCGCCGAAGTTAAAAAATATTTGGTTTATGAATATGTCAAAGAGAAGCGTCAAGAACTGACTGAAAAAGTCAAACAAGCCGAAGCTAAACAAGACGAAAAAGCCATCTCCGCACTCCTTTCCGAAATCAACCAGTTGAGCTCTATCGCTCCGTAAGTTTCTCTTTTTAACTTAAATCCTATGAAAAGAAGAATTAAACCTAAATTCAGGCGGGGTCGACCACGCAAAAATTTTAAATTAAAGAAAAATTTAAAAAAACGGCTCCTTCATCGCGATCACCGGAAAAAAATATCAAAGCCCCGCGCCAAAACCGCCAAAAAACTTATCTCGCCCAAGCAGAAAAAGAGCGCCAAACTTGAGGGAGAAAGTTTAAACGAACTGATCGAAGCCGGCCGCCCTCGCGGTTTTGTGACCGACAACGAAATCCTCTACTACTTCCCCAAAGTCGAGGAGAATTTGCCGTTCCTTGAAGAAATTTATGATTCGCTAGATAAAGCCGGTATCAAAGTTATTGAAACTAGCGCCCTTATCGATATCTCCAAAGAAGAACCCACCGAAGCGGAATTAAGAAATGTCTCTAAATTTGAAACCGAAGTGCCCGATGCGGTCCAAATGTACCTTAAAGAAATCGGCAAAACTCCGCTCTTAACCAAAGATGAAGAAAAAGATTTAGCCAAGCGACTCGAAAGGGGAGAAGAGGAAGCTCGCCAAAGACTGATCAAAGCCAACTTAAGACTGGTGGTTTCAATCGCCAAACGTTACGCCAACCGCACGCCTCATTTAAGCATCTTAGACTTAATCCAAGAAGGTAACTTGGGTTTATCTCGCGCGGTTGAAAAATTCGACTACCGCAAGGGCTTTAAATTTTCCACCTACGCCACCTGGTGGATTCGCCAAGCCATCACTCGCGCGCTTGCCGACCAGTCCCGCACTATCCGTATTCCGGTTCACATGGTGGAAACCATTTCCAAATACACTCAAGTCCGCCGCCAA
>JACQBP010000006.1 GCA_016194445.1 Candidatus Liptonbacteria bacterium
GGGTCCACGCCCGTTGAATCGCCAGCCAACTTCGCAAATTTATAAGCGTCCTCAAAGCTCAACTCCCCTCCGCCTAAAAGATCGAAAATCCGGCTCCGAATTTCCGCCGCCGTCTTCTTCGTTTCCTTAAGCAAGCTCTGATACTTCGATTCTTGGTTTTTAGTGACCGTTAAGAGTTCGTGCTTCTGATCCTTAACTTTCTCGGTCTCGCCCTTCTGGCTTTCCTGGTACACCTTGAGAGTTTCTTGGTCCGCGCGCGCCAAAGAAAGTTGATCTTTTTGGTCCTCTAACTGGTGCTCAAGATCGGCAATTCTCTGAATGGTCACCTGCAAACTGTTCTGGAGTAAAGATAAATCATTTAAATCGTTAAAAAAGTCAGAAATTTTAGGGCTTTTTAAAAAAACTTCCATTAGGCTTGTGCTCTCGCTCTGATAAATATCCCGCAAAATGTTGGCCAATGACTTTTTGTTTTCATCGATATTACCCCGAGTCGTCGTAATTTGATATTCCGTTTCGCCTATCTGTTGATTCAGCTGGGTTAAATTAAGTCGGATCGCTTGAATTTGTAAATTCAGTTTCGAAATTTTACCATCCAGTGTCTTAATCTCATTATTCAAACTATGACCCTGTTTTTGGTAAGTTGTCACCTGATCCCCGTATTCATCAATCTGTTTCTCGAGGTCTTTTAATTGAAGCTCTAAGGCTTGCCGCTCCGCGTCGTTATCAGCGTTCCCGTTCGCGGCCAGAATAGTCGTAGTTGGCGCCGTAACTGATCCCAAAACGAAGTAAACAAAAGCCGCCAGCACCACCAAAAGTTGCCCGAGAGCTACCCAAGGCCATCGTTTCTTTTCTTGATAACTCAAATTAACTCGCGCTGGCAAAGCCGCAAAAACATTCCTTCCTCTAACTCCTAAGGGCGATTTGACGTCTTTCATCACCCGGGGTTTTAGCAGATTGAACATCTACCCTATTCTACCAAAATCACTCCCAATTCAAAAACACCGCGAAAAATAGTCTGGGCTCGCTAAAAATTATTTAGTTTCTTTCTTCTCTTTCTTATCTTTTTCTTCGGTTTTTTGAGCTTCTTGTTCGGCTTTCTTCTCTTCACCCTCCACCTTCACAGCTGTCACATCCACTTCGGTCGGCGCCGCTACCACCTCTTCTTCTTTTTGCATCGGCACCACTGTCACAACTACCGTTTCTGGATCAACCAAAAGTTTCACTCCCGAAGGAATCTTAAGCCCCCTCGCGTAAATGCTTTTATCCAAACTATCCAAACCGCTCAAGTTGACTTCGATCCGATGCGGCAAATCCCCCGGCAGAGCTTCCACTTCAATCTCACTCATCGCTTTATTCAAAATCCCTAATTTTTCTCGGACCGCCGGCGCTTCTCCTATAAACCCAAGCGGAATTTTAGCTTTGATTTTTTCCGTCATCGTCACTCGATAAAAATCCACGTGAATAACCTCTCCCGAAAGATAGTCCTTATGGACGTCGTAAATTAAAACCGGCCAGCCTTCATTTCCCATTTTCAAACTGACCACCGTATTCTCACCCGCTTCTCCAAAAACTTTCAAAAAATCCCGCACTTTAACGGAGATATGCTCGTTTTTGAAACCATGCCCATACACTTCCGCTGGAATAAGGCCTTCTTTTCTCAAGGTTTGACTGGCTTTACCTAATTTTTCTCTTGTCTGAACTGTTAGTTCCATAATCACTAATGAAGAAATATATTATCAGAAATTCAAAAACACTGCAAATCGTAACCACTTCGTAACCTAGAGACAAAGATGATCCTTGATTATTTAAGATAATTCTCCAGAGTCCCACTGTTTTGCAACTTCGTCCGCGCCAGGCGCAAAACAGTGGGACTCTGGAGATTAGAATCTGAAACAGAGGAACTAAATCTCGAAATACCCCTGAAGCAGATAAGCCCTCGCCTTTCCTTCTAAGTCTTCTCCTCCAAAATAAGCGGCGTAGATTTTATTCCACAAGGCTTCCTGATGATGATAAAGATATTTAGTCATCTCTTTTTCTTTCACCAAAGACATCACGGTGTCCACAATGTTAAAACTGACGAGCACATCCTGCCCCACTTCATCTTTAAAATAACTGCCCACCCAACCCAAACCTCGCCAAAAAGCCAGGTCTTCTGAAAAACCGTCGAGTTCGACCCCAATCTTGGCTAAACTCTCCTCCGCTTTGAGCCAATGGAGGGCTTCGGGGTTAATGTGCGGCACAAACAGCCGCCAATCGTTATCATCATCTTTCGCCAAATATCGCTGAACGACCAACCACAGTGATCGATCCGGAAAACATCCGCAGAAGCTCGCCCGAAATTCCCAAAAGCGCCGGAATAACAAAAACCACTCCCAACTCTTTTAAATGACTGATGTTGTGCCTTTTCTTAGCTACAAATTTTTCTGATTCTTCACTCCACTTTTCACTAAGCGCTCTCACTTGAATTTCTCTCTCTTCAAAATCTTCCGGCTTAAGTGCTTCGTATTGCTTAAAGAAAACCCCGTTTAGCCACTCACTTCCCTCCACAAACCGCAGAGCACTGTAAACCTCGAGCAAATCTTCCTTTTGAAGCATGGTCTCGACAGTTCGATAGCCCAAAAACTCCATCACCCTTCTCGGTGGTTCTTTCATCAAAAATTCTCTGGCTTTCTCCAGTTTAAGGAAAAAACCTCTCGGGGGACTCACAATTTTTTTAGCCGCCTCGGCAATTCTTTGACAGTCCCCAACCGCCTTAAAGTTAGGGTTACCGAGCGCCCGGAAGATAAGGCGGTCGTCAGACTCAATCTTTGCAATCAGGGCTTTGTAAATCTCTTTCGCATCGGCATTCTCTGTAGCCCCCAAACGGAGCAGTCTATCCTTCATCAACTCTTCATTTTCTTGCACAATCGCCTCCATTATAAAGGTTTTGCCCGTTACTCCGGCAAATCTTTTCTCGAGTCCTAAAACATAATCTTTATCGGCCCTCAAGATTTTAGCGATTTTTTCGTAAGCGTTCATTGAAATTTAGGACATATTATAAACCTTAACAGGCAAATTTTTCCACCTGGCTTGAGTTTTAAACTGCCTTTTAGTCAAGATACCCGATTGCGCGCCCACTTCTTCGACATTCGAGGTCGCGTTCGCACTCCCAAGTTTAATCCCTCGAATTATATCCTCTTCTCTAAAATTTTTAACTTTAAACTGCAATTTTTCACTTTTATTTTTAATCTTTACATTTTGTAGGAGTCCTGCCACAAAGCCAGAGCCAAACGCGTCCCCCGCTCCCGTTCGATCCACCAGCTTTTTCTCTTTGTAAATCCCGGCTCTACATATTTTATTACCATCCGAAACCATCACGCCCTTCGGCCCGTCGGTCATCACCGCGAGTCCCGAAACCATCTCGTCAAATTTTCTAAAAATCCCTTTTTCATCCTTATATTTCCGACCAGTTAAAGCGGCGCCTTCTTCTCGATTCAATATTATCAAATCCAAATTTTTCAAAATCGGCCGCAGTTTCTCTACTCCCATCTTCAAATAAAACCCGGACGGATTCATCGCAACAAAACATTTTTTTCTTTTCAACTTCGAAATGATTTCTTTAATCAACATTAAAGGAATATGTCCTGGAGCCATGTAAGCCGCGTCAAAATCAAAACTCCTCCCGCTCAAATCTTTCTTCGTAAAGCTTTGAGAAACTCCG
>JACQBP010000012.1 GCA_016194445.1 Candidatus Liptonbacteria bacterium
AATAGTAAGGAGTGTTTTTTCTTTCTGGATTATTGGCGTGTTCACCAGTGGGCGGGGTTTCCTCATTCGTTCAGTTTCCGCCGCTCAAAAAAGTTTCGCGCAAAGTGTATAATTACAGCACCACAAACGAACTAAACGGCTTTTTTGAAGCCAGAAGGTGGGACGCGCGAAGCGCGTCCCACTGATTTCCCCCCATTTTTCCAAACGAATTCGGAGTCCCGCCTTCGGCGGGACGGACTGTTTTTTCGCCAAGATGCAGGTTCGAGCCAAAGATTTCTTTGGCAGCAACCTTCTTTTCTTGAAGGTTGCTATCCCTTGCGATTTTGACGAGGGTTGTAGCGACTTTTAGCCAATCCAATAGCGGTTCGAGCCAATCATTGTGCTTGTGTGAAAGAGAGGTCATTTCTTCTTCGAGCGACGGGTCTGTTTATGGCGACGAGAGAAGAGCGCTGCGTAAAGAGACTCATCCAAGTGGCAACTCGACCAAAGACTGAACTCGAAGAAAAAAATCAAGAAGTCGCTCTTTGGTCACTCAAGAGCAACGCGCAACAGCACAACAAAGTACTGGCAATCTGTAAGGCCGAGCTCAAGCGAGATCCAAGTAGCCGCAAGCTTCTCTCAGTCGTCGAAGAGGCTAGGAGGAGATAAGAGAAAGTATCCGCTGTCTTAAGTGGCACAACGTTTTAGGCACGACTTAGGTCGTGCCTTCTTCTTTTATTTCTTGTTAATTATTTGATGCGATATTAATATACCTTGTATGCCCTGGAACAACCTCAAACTCCAATCTCACTTGAAGTTCGCCAAACTCCCCGACGATATTCGCCGCCAAAGTTTTCTAAAGTTTTCTACTGAAGCTAAATTGATTAATTCTCTATCAATTCAGCCGGAAATATGTTAAAATATGCCAATGATACCCCAATTCGTCCGACCTTTTTTATGGTCCTATGATACTGATGCCTTAGACCTGTCCCGCGACAAAAAACGCATTATCACCAATGTTTTGAATTTCGGCACCGACGAAGCAACAAATTGGCTTTTTAAAACCTACACAAAAGAAGATATCAAGAGCTGCTTAATCAATCCCTTACCGGGAGAATGGAATAAAAAATCCATGAATTTCTGGTCGCTTATTTTTAATGTTCAGCCAAGTAAAACCACTACCAGGTTTTTAAAGTAGATATGTTTTACGATATTTTAGATAAAAAAAGGCTTGATCTTTTACCACTCTTTGAAGACTTTAAAAAAAACTTCTATCTTGCGGGCGGAACCGCTCTCGCCTTACAAATCGGACACCGAGACAGCGTTGACTTTGATTTTTTTAGCGAGGAAGATCTCAACACCAAAGAATTATTCGAGCGCTTAAGAGAAACTTTCAAAGGCCACACCCTGCTCAACATCCAAGAAGAGTCCAATACTTTGACCGTGCTAGTTGACGATGCTATCAAAATCAGTTTCTTCACCTATAAATACAAACTTCTCAAAGAGACCATCATTGACGGAAATTTATCTCTAGCATCTATTGAGGATATTGGCTGTATGAAACTGTCGGCTATTACGGGAAGAGCCAGCAATAAAGATTACATCGACCTCTATTTCATTTTAAAGCGCCTTTCTCTTTCTGATCTCTTAGAGTATGCTCACCTAAAATATCCAGGGTTGGAAAAAAATTTGATATTAAAAAGTCTTGTCTATTTCGAAGATATAACCGAGGATAAAATACTATTCAAAAATAATAGCGATATTCCCTTTGAAGAAGTGAAAGATAAATTGAGAAGTGCGGTTAAAGAAGTTAGTAGCCAGTAGCCATATCCCATGTGATTCCAGCAACCCCTCCTTTTGTTTTGGGGTCGTGTTAATATACTCTTTATGCCTTGGAACAACCTCAAACTCCAATCTCACCTGAAGTCCGCTAAGTTACTCGATGAGATAAAAACCCAGAGCTTCCAATTTATCAAAAAAAATCCTGCGACAAGCGAGTATAAAGTTCAGGAGTTTATTAGAGACAAGTTTAAAGAGAAAAACCTCCGCCTGGCGGATCACTCACCGATTGTGGCTTTCGGCCCCAACACCTCGCACGTCCATTATTTTCCAAAATCTGGAACTAAAACCTTTAACCTACTTGCCCGCCGTAGTCTTGACGAAGGAGGGAAACCTGAAACCTGTATTTTGATCGACCTCTGGAGCCGCCTCAACACTCACGAAGTGCCCTTTGCCGACATCACTTGGATGGGTTTTTATGGTTCCAAAATTCCAACTGAATTTCAAAAAATCTTTGACGTCGTCACAAACGCCCGCGACGCCTGTTTGGAATACCTCAAAATCCAACTCAAGGCTAAAAAAATGCCCACCGGCGCCGAACTCGACGCTGTAAGCCGCGCTATCATCAACAAAGCCGGCTACGGCAAAAACTTCTCCCACTCTACCGGCCACTCGCTCGGATTTATCTCCCCTCACGGCAAAGAGGCGGGGATTAGCTACAAAAACAACCAACCGCTCGAAAAAAATTTGGGCTACACCATCGAACCCGGTATTTATCTCGAAAATAAATTCGGCGCTCGAAGTGAAATCGATTTTTACATCAACTCCAAAAACAAGATTGTCATCACCACTCAAGTCCAAAAAAAGTTAGTGCAAATCAAATAGAAAATGAAAAATTCCTACATCATCGGCATCGACGAAGTCGGGCGGGGGTCTCTGGCTGGACCCGTGGTAGTTACCGCCGTCATTATTCCCAAAAAAACTAGAATAATGAATTATGAATTAGGAATTATGAAAGATTCGAAGAAGCTTTCTCCGCTCCAAAGAGAAAAGTGGTTTAAATTTTTCCAAAATCACTCCCAGATAAAATACGCCCTCGCCAAAGTTCATCCGCGCCGCATCGAAAAAATCAATATCTCCCGCGCCGCCAACCTCGCCGCTCTCCGAGCCTACACTCGCCTCATTTCGAACCTCGATCTTCGATCATCGAACATTTCCGCCTTCCTTGACGGGGGACTCTATCTTGGCAATGGGAAAAATCGACTGCCTGCCAAAACCGTCATTCGAGGTGACCAAAAAATTTCGGCCATTAAAATTGCTTCCATTATCGCCAAAGTTTCCCGCGACCGCCTGATGACCCGTCTCGCCAAAAAATACCCTGCCTACAGCTTTGAAATCCACAAAGGCTACGGCACCCGCGCTCACTACGCCGCCCTCAAAAAATTCGGCCCATCTGAAATCCATAGATCCACATTTTTAAAATTTTACCCCGTTAGAGGCAGGAGCACGGGCGGACCCTCGCGATCTCTAACGAGGTTGACTAAAATACAGGTTTGAAGTAACGTTTGCCTTAGTCAGACGCAAGTCTTGTTGAAAAGATAAACCCTAACTGAAAGGAGCAAGACGGTGGAAACAAGGAAAATCGCTCTGGCCTGCTTTATCGGCGGGGCCATGCTGGTGGCAGTGGCGCTTGCCGTTGCCCCAAGCTACTGGTGGCTGGGTATCTTGGCTGGCATCGCCGGCGGATACTTAAGCTACGAGTTTCGAGAAGTGCTTCAATCTATCCCCATTGCCTTCGCCAAAGCCAGGCAAGGAAGCCGGGTAGTGAGAGTCGAGCTCGCCGCGTACTTCAAAAAGCCGCACCCGCTCGGATATCCCATCACCCCGCTCACCCTGGCGTTCTATTGTGCAATTAACCAGTTTTTGGTGAAGGGGTCAGTGGGAGTTCTATATTTCCCAGGCCGAATCATCCTCTCAGTTCTTTCGATCCTATTGTCGCTCTTACTCTTGTCCGCGTCTTTCCTAGTCTCCATATGTCTCCTCGACGATTCAGCCAAGAGAGACCGCAGTTATTTTCGGAACCTTCTTTCCTCTCGTGATCTCGAGGCCAGAATTAAAAGCGGTTACCGGGAGATTAGTTGGAACTACGGCGAAGTCTACCATCGGTTGTTCCTAGAACTCGGGCGAGTCCTCGCGCTTGGAGTCTGGTGGGTAATCAAAACGCCGTTTCTCCTCCTTTTTCTTCTTTGGAGGGCGATTCCCTTCACGGTCCGCTTTTGCCGGTTCCTCGTGATCGCGATTCATTCTCACAAACGAGTGCTCTGCGCGGTGGACGGCACCATCGGCGGTTTGGTGGTCTATCTGAATTTCGCCCGGTTCGCTGTTTCCATGCCGGAAAAAGTCTTGCTGATTTTCTTCGGCGGACTCCTCGGAGCCGCTTTCGGGGTTCTGAATTGGGAGATCGTCTCAAAGCGGATCTTGAAGCTTGTTCCCGTCAAAGCCACCTAACCTTCGGCCGCGGTTCCAGGGATTTAAATATCCCATCGGAACCGCGGCCTTTCTTTTTGCCCAAAACTTTACATTTTTCGTTTTTCACTTTAAACTCTCTTTATGGGTGGCGTACCGATTAAACACCATACTAAAGGCAAAGTGGGCCGCCGGCGGTCGCACTTGGCGCTCAAAAAAGCGTCGCTTTTAGTGTGCAAGCATTGCGGTGGCCCTACAATGGCTCACCGAAGCTGCCCAGCCTGCGGCAAACGATAGTGTAAAATTTAAATATTAAAGTGAAAAATTTAAGTTGCTAATAATTTCGGAAATTATTAGCTTCAAGAATTTTACATTTTGACCTTTGAATTTTGAATTTTTTGTATGGCAACTCGACATCTTATTCGCACTGTTATTCTCCAATCTCTCTATGAATGGGATTTCTATAATCAGAAGGCTGATTTGCCATCTATTCTCGAGCGGAATTTAAACGAATTTGCCCCCGGCATCGACGAGCCCGAGTTCGCCTGGAAAATTTTGAAAAATATCGTTGAACACTTAAAAGTCATCGATCAAACTATTTCTAAAGCCGCGCCGGATTGGCCGCTTGATAAAATTGCCATTATCAACCGCAATATTCTTCGCATCGGCCTCTCGGAACTTCTTTATGCTGATAAAGAAGAAGTGCCGCCGAAAGTGGCGATCAACGAAAGTATCGAAATGGCTAAGAATTTTGGCGGATCCAACTCAGTCAAATTTGTGAATGGCGTTTTAGGCACGATTTACCGCGAGGGAGAAGAAAAAAAAATCCGAACCGGCCCCGCCCAAAGTTCCCAATAAATTCAAATATGAAACTCGAAGAGTTAGAATCTCAAATCAATCTCAAATTTAAAAACTCCGATCTTTTAAAAGAAGCGGTCACTCATCGTTCCTACCTTAACGAAAAGCCGAGTTGGCCGGTTCCCCACAATGAGCGTCTTGAATACCTCGGCGACGCCGTTTTAGAGCTAGCTGTGAGCGAAATGCTTTTTAAAAAATTTCCCACCGAGCCCGAAGGCCAACTCACGCTTCTTCGAGCCGCTCTGGTTAATTATCAAATGCTTTCCGAAGTAGCCCTCTCGATTAACCTCGACCAGTTTATTTTAATGTCAAAGGGCGAGGCCAAAGACACCGGTAAAGCGCGAGAAGTGATTTTGGCGAACGCCATCGAGTCTTTGATTGGAGCGATTTATTTGGATCAGGGTTTTAAAGAAGTCACGCCATTTGTCCAAAAATTTATTTTCAGCCGCTTAAGCGGTGTGCTCAAAAACAAAACTTACAAAGATTCCAAGAGCACCCTTCAGGAAATTGTTCAAGAAAGGTTCAAACTTACCCCAACTTACAAGGTTGAAGAAGAAAGTGGCCCCGCCCACCAGAAAAAATTCAAAGTTGGTGTTTATTTTGGCGAAAAATTCGTTGCCGAAGGCGGTGGTTTTTCAAAACAAGAAGCCGAAATTGAAGCGGCCAAGGAAGCTCTTAAAAATTATGGCTAATTTCTTAAAGAAATTAGAACTGGTCGGTTTCAAATCCTTTGCGGGGAAAACCATTCTTGAATTTCCGGCCGGCATTACCGCCATCGTCGGTCCGAACGGTTCCGGTAAATCCAATGTGGTCGACGCCATCCGCTGGCTTTTGGGGGAGCGCGACGCTAAAAGTCTCCGCGGCGGCAAAGTCGAAGACCTCATTTTCGCCGGCACGCCCGAACGGCCTCGCCAAGGTCTGGCGGAAGCCAGTCTGCATTTTGATAATCGAGACGGTTTTTTCTCCGTTGATTTTAGTGAAATTGTCATTACTCGGCAGGTCAGTCGAGACGGCGAAAGCCGCTATTTTCTAAATAAATCCGAAGTCCGCCTTAAGGACTTGGTTGATTTTTTTGCCAAGGCTAGATTGGGCACCAAAGGTTTGGTGGTTATCACTCAAGGCAACAGCGATCTTTTTATTAAAGCTAATCCGAGTGAACGGCGAGAAATGATCGAAGAAATGCTGGGCTTGCGTGAGTACCAAATCAAAAAAAATCGCGCCGAAAATCAACTCAAAAATACTCAAATCAATCTCGACAAAGTCCGCGCTTTAATCGAAGAAATTTTGCCGCATTTGCGCTCCCTCCGCCGGCAAACTGGCCGATGGGAAAAACGGGGAGTTCTCGAAGAAGAACTCAAAAATCTCGAAGACAGCCTCTTCGGTTCAAAGTGGGCTTGGCTTTCATCCGCCATCAAGAAAAGCGAAACGGAATTAGAAAATCACCGCCAAGAATTTTCGCATCTTGCCGCGGAAAAAAAGAAAACCGAAAATCATCAGAAAGAAGTTGAAGCCGGCGAACCCAAAGAGCGCGAAGAATTAAGAAAAATCAAAAACCAAACGAGCGAGCTTCTAGGAGAGCAAATCCGGCTCGAAAAAAATTTAAGCCGTCTCGAGGCGCAGATCGAGATGGGTCAAAAAAGTGCGGCTACCTCCGAAATTTCTCTTGAAAAAGCCATCGGCCTAGTCAAAAAAATAAAATCTTATCTCGAAGCCAGTTTAAGTCAAGATTTTGACTCACTTAAAAACACCATTCAGGCTCTCATCCAAGAAATCACCGCCAGTTTAAACACTAATTTATCGGATAAAAAAACCTCTCCGATTTTGGGAGATTTCCAAAAACAATTCGGCCAAATCAACCAGGAGTTAAAAGAGATTAAAACCAAGATTGAAAATCTCAAGGAAAAAGAAAAACACCTCGAAAAAAGCCAAGGCGAATTCTATGAATTGTTTAAAAAAGCGGTGGCCTCCGTCGAAGCAGCTAAGCAGAAAATTGAGGAGTGGGATATTCGAAATCAAAAAATCCTTTTTGAAAAAGAAAGGTTTGAACTTCGCCTCGAAGAAATCAAACGGCAGATCATTCAAGCCGGCCGCCATCCCAATGAGTTTAAAGAAACCCACTCTTCTTCCCTTGAATTAAAACATGGCCTCGATAGCGATGAGTTAAGAGAAATTGAAGGAAAAATCTTTAAAATCCGCGGCGATCTCGCCTCAATCGGCGACATTGATGAAAGCGTCTTAAGGGAAGCCAAAGAAACCGAAAGTCGGTATGAATTTCTGAAGCGAGAATTGGAAGACACCGAAAAAGCTAAAACCGATCTGCGGGAACTCATTGCCGACTTAAGTGGTAAAATCAAAACTGAATTCAGTGCCGCTTTGCGAGAAATCAACCAAGAATTCACCAATTTTTTCCACCTCATGTTTGGTGGCGGTCACGCCAAGCTGATTTTAAAAAAGCCCGAACGAGCCGTTAAAACGGAAAGTCAGGAAAAAATCGAAGGCGACGAAAAACTTTTGCTCGAAGATAAAAACCTGGCAGAAGACGAAAAAGAAGAGGGGATAGATATTGACTTGAGTCTTCCTAAAAAGCGGCTCAAGTCTCTCGAGGTTTTATCCGGCGGCGAGAGGAGTTTGGTGGGTATTGCCGCTCTTTTCGCCATGATTTCAGTGAGTCCTCCGCCTTTCCTTGTTCTTGACGAAGTCGACGCCGCTCTTGACGAACGGAACGCCCGCCGCTTCGCCGAAATGCTCCAGGGTTTCGCTAAAAAAACTCAATTTATAATCATCACTCATAATCGCGCCTCTATGGAAGTAGCGAACGTCCTCTACGGCGTTACCTTGTCCGCCGACGGCACCTCTAAAATCCTCTCCCTTAAACTCGAACCCACCCCAGTTGCGAGTGTTAAATGAAGTTCCCCAGCTTATACCCCACCCCCTAGACTCGGCTCAGGGCAGGGTACCCACCCAATCGTACTCATCCACATGCATTAGCCATGGCTTTTTACGGCGGCGGATAAAGCTGAAAAACAAAAGTCCAGACGTAACTTCGTCTTCGCAGGCACGGGCTGGGCTCTTGTTTTTAAGGGTGCTGTAACGTATGAATCAATATTTCTTAGATTATTATGTTAAAATAAAATCAGTGATCCATTTCCCCTTTTGGTCGGAGAAAGAAAAGTTTTTGATTTTAGAAGTTCATGATCAAAGAACGGAGGGTTTTCTTTTGTCGCTCGATTCAGAAAAAAATTTAAACCTCGAAACCACTTGGGACGATTTCTCTCTGGCCCGCCTCTCTCGTCAAGTGCGTCGTCATCTCCAAAATTGGAAAGTGGTGGTTTCGGCCGATTCTCGTCTTGCCTTGACCGCCATCCTGCCTATCAAACTCGAACGGGAAGCCGGGTTAGCTTCTTCACCCCTCTCTAGTATTGAATTAGAAAATCTGCTGGCTCAAGCTAGCGCCAGGATTTTCACTCAAGTGCGTGGCGAAGCTAGTCGCGAACTCGGTATCGAAGAACTCGACACGATCTTAATTGACAACCGCGTCAGTAATTTTAAAGTTGACGGTCACCACGTTATGAACCCCTTGGAATTTCGAGCCAAAAAAATTGATGCCGTTCTCGAACTGACCCTTACCACCCGCGCTATCTTTGATCATTGGAAAAATTTCTTTAGCATCGGCGAAACTAAAAACTTCTTTTTTACCGAAAGCGCTCGCGCCGAGCTTTTCGCTTTAAAGAAAATTCGACCCCTGCCTCTTAATCTTTTGATTTTAAATCGCGAGGGCCACTCCGAGTTATTCCGGTTGGAAAAAGCGGCCGTGGGAGAGTTGGTTCATCGAAGCAAAATCAAGTGGTTCTCCAATTTAATCTTTGAGAGCTTAACGAGTACCCTGGGGGTGAGTGATCCGGTCGCTAGAAAAATTTATGACCTTTATTTGTCCAAAAACCTTTCACCTCGCCTTACTCGCCACTTCAACCTTAGCCTAAAACCCGTTTTTAGCTCCCTCTTCCGTCATCTCGAAAACCATCCGGTTAAAGGCCCACTTTACATGGACATCGATTTGAAGTTGCCGCCCTTTATCCCTAAAAAACAAGGCGGCGCTATCCTCGCTGATCTGCCTTTGGGTGACCTGCTCGATCAACTCGGTTTCCGAACTGATTTTACCCAATGGCCCTGGCCCAATCTTGGGGCTTTTAGACATCTCGCTCCTTTCTTCGAGTTTTACTATAATAATGAAGAACTCGCCATCAATCATTGGCTCCGGCGTCGCTTGCATTGGCTGGGTTCTAGTCGTTAAAATGTGCCCACTTTTACAGGTGACATCTTAGGCTTTCTCTGTCATAATTAAAAATCAAATGAATCCAGTGCTACAACTTTGACAGTTAAAATACCAACTGATATCCTCAAATTCTAAGAATCTAATTTTAAAATATGTTCCAAAATCACGTCGATCAAAATAAATCAAAGTTGTAGCACTGGGTGAAAAAAGTTTTTGTCAGCAAAAGCGACGGAGTCGCGGAAGTGGTTGAGAAAATTATAGGTGAACCCGAATCCGAAGTTATCCTGGTTATTCCTCGCGAAACCATTCTTGACGATTCGGTGAGTAATTTCCACCTCCTAAAACGCGAAGCCGCCGCCGCCAATAAAAATATTATTATTGAGTCCGTCGACGAAGAAATTCTTGCCCTCGCTAAAGCCAGCCGCATTGAAGCGATTCACCCTCTTTTTAAAAAAAAGAAATCCTCTTCTCTTTCTGATATTGTGCCAATGAGCTCCGAAGAGGCAACCGAGACCGTTAAAACTCGGAAAACAAAATTCTCGTCCCTACCCTCTTCACCTAAAGTCGGAATGGAAAAGTCTTCCTCGCCTGCGGTCACCAAAGAGAGAAAAATCTCTCGAGAGCTGGAAGTCAAAAAGTATCACTTCCCCTCTCGCCGCGCCACGTTGATTGTCATCATCTCCCTTCTCTTGATTGGCGGTGGTCTTTATATTTTAAATAGTTTCCGGCAAGCCGAAATTGTCATTAATTTTTCCACCGCCCCTTTTAACTATACAGGCGAGATCACGGCTTCCGCGAGTGCCTCCAAAATTGACCTAACCGCCAAAACTTTACCCGCCGAAACCTTCACGGAACCTAAAAACTTGACCGAAACTTATCCCGCTTCCAGCCGAAAAAACGTCTCCTTAAAAGCCACCGGCCAAATCGTCGTGTACAATGCTTTTAGTTCCGAGTCCCAAGCTCTCGTGGCCCAAACACGATTCTCAACTCCGGACGGGAAAATTTACCGTCTCACAAATGGCATCGTTGTTCCTGGGGCCAAGATTGTTGATGGCAAGATTTCACCTTCGAGCATCGAAGCGACCGTTACCGCCGACCAACCGGGAGCCCAGTTCAATTCCGGTCCGATTGAGAAACTCTCCATCCCTGGCTTTAAAAATTCACCCAAGTACAGCAAGTTTTACGGCTCTCTGGTTCAAGCCACGGGCGGATTTATTGGCGAAAAATTAGTTCCCATCGAAAAAGACATCGCCTCCGCTAAAGATAAAACCACCCGAGATCTAAAGGCGGCCTTTAGTAGTGACTTATTAAATCAAAAATCAGCTGGTTTCAAAATTCTTGACGGCGCCAAGGAAGTCAAGATCACTAAAATCTCGGTCAATAAAAACACCGATGAAAAAGGTAACTTCAGTGTTTCAGGTGAGGTTGAATTTAGGGCTATCGGTTTTAAAGAAGAAGATTTAAAAAGTCTCCTCCTTAACCTCGCAACCAAAGAAAATCCCAATTCTATCTTTAAGGAAATCCAAATCGATTTTAAAGACGTCAAGGCTAACTTCGATAAGAGTCAATTAAGTTTTAACGTTTTCGTTTCGAGCGTTCTCACAGCCGCTTTCGATCAAGATAGTTTTAAAACTCAAATTCTCGGTCAGGATATATCCGCTGTCCGTTCTTCCATCAAAAACCTAGAAGGACTATCCGACGCCAAGGTTTCGATTTGGCCCTCGTGGTTAAGCCAATTACCGAAAGATCCTCAGAGGATCAAAATCACTGTCAATTAGTTTCTGGCCCTCCTTATGTTGCGCTTGTGGTGCTGGGTTGACATTGTTGCCTTTTAGGCTTAAAATTTCATAACGATTTTTAGTTTGTTCAAGAATGGTTCCCAAGTCAATTTCTCCAGTTAATCGCCAAATTGGCCTTGTTCAAGAAGCCCTCCCGGGCCTCACCTTTAAAGTTATCCTCGAAAGCGACCAAGCCATTCTAGCTTATTTAGGTGGTAAGCTAAAAATCAACCGTATCCGAGTTTTGCCGGGGGATAGGGTTTTAGTCGAAGTAAGTCCTGATGGTCGAAGGGGTCGAATCGTGCGTCGACTCTAAAAGGGTTTCGGTATAAGTTTATTTTATCCAACTCATCAGTCGGAAATTTAGCAAAAACATGAAAGTTCGTTCCTCGGTTAAGAAAATTTGTAAAGACTGTAAAGTGACCAAGCGCCATGGGCGAATTTATATTGTTTGCAAAATTCCCAAACACAAACAACGGCAAGGATGAAAACTTAGGTTATCAGGTTATAGGTTAGAAATTTTCTACAACCTACAACCTACAACCTACAACCTAATCAATGAGACTTCTCGGTGTTAATATTCCTGATAATAAAAGAATCGAAATCGCCTTAACCTATCTCTATGGTATCGGACCAGTTTCTAGTCGAAAGATTTTAGTTGCCGCTAAAGTTGACTTGAGTAAACGAACCAAAGGTTTATCTAGCGAAGAACTCGGTCGCATCCAGAACGTTCTAGAAAAAAGTTACACTCTGGAAGGAGAATTGCGCCAAACCATCAAACGTAATATCCAAAGATTAAAAGAACTCCAAACCTATCGAGGGCTTCGTCACTTGAAACGCCTGCCCGTGCGAGGTCAAAGAACTAAAACCAACTCCCGAACAGTACGTGGCAATGTCAGAAAAACTGCCGGCAGCGGTAAGCGCAAAGTCGACCTTAAATAATTATTCGCATTATTCACTAAGATTCGCGTTATTCGCGATTACTCTAAAATGGGCAAGAAAAAAGTTACCACACAAACCGCCGACGACATTCTTAAGGAAAACGAAGGTGTCGATCAAGCCGCTTCCCGAACTAAGTCCAGTCGGAAAAATAAAAGAATTGATCGCGGCCGAGTTTACATTAAAACTTCTTTTAATAATACTCTCGTGAGCGTCACTGACCAAAGCGGCAACCTCGTCGCTTGGGTTTCGGCGGGATCTTTGGGTTTTTCAGGTCCCAAGAAAGCCACCCCCTTCGCTTCTTCCAAGATTATTGCTACACTAACTGAGAAGCTCAAAAATACTGGTCCTACCGATATTGATATTTTTGTAAGAGGCGCTGGCGGTGGCCGAGATTCAGCTATCCGCTCTCTTATTAATCAGGGGTTTAATATCCTCTCTATTAAAGACGTTACACCCATTCCCCATAATGGCCCCCGCCCCCCCAAGCCCAGGCGAGTCTAAAGGGCTTTGTTCAAAATTTGGAGCCAGAACGAACAAATTTTGATGACAAAACCTTTACCCCGCCCCACTTTTTATGATAAAGTCATTCAAAAATAAAATGATTAAAACCAAACAAAGTCGTCTAAATACCACTACGCACCTCTGTAAAAAGTGGAGCAGGGTGCCCAATTTTTCGTATATTCGTATCAAATTCGTATTTTGTCGCTAACCATGATCAAAGTTAAAGAAAAAAAAGAAAGAGCTCTCGGTGAACGCCTTCAATTAAAAGGTGAGCGTTGTAATTCCCCTAAGTGCGCCGCCGTCCGGAAACCCTATCGTCCCGGCATCCACGGTCCGAAGAAAAGATTGAAGACTGTTTCGGAATTTGGTCGGCAGTTAGCCGAAAAACAAAAATTCAAAATCACTTATCGGCTTAAAGAAAAAAATCTTCGCCGCCTTTTCGGCGAAGCTGACAAAAAAGCCGGTTCGACCGCCGATAAACTGCTGGAACTCATGGAGCGGAGATTAGATAATGTTGTCTACCATCTTGGACTGGCCGGTTCTTCTCGCGGCCTGGCCAGACAACTCATTCTCCACGGCCACTTTCTTGTTAATCAAAAAAGGGTTCGGTCGCCCGGCTTCCAGGTTAAGACCAATGACCTCATCGCCTTCCGGGAAGAGTCCAAAAAACTGAAAAACTTAAGTGACCTCCGCAACAATCTTAAAAAATACGAACCTCCGAGCTGGCTTTTTTTGGACAAAGAAAAATTAGAGGGCCGAGTTCTGAGTTTGCCGGAAAATCAATCTTCACCATTTGAAATTAACCTTTTAGTCGAATCGTTTTCAAAATAATTTTACTTAAAAAATGTACTTTGCTCATCTTAGTAAAACTGTTTCTATAAAAACCGTTTCTGAAAATCTTAAGAAAGGCGTCTTTGAAGTGGAAGGTCTTTTCGCTGGTTATGGACTCACGATTGGAAACGCTCTCCGTCGCGTTCTTCTTTCTTCTTTGCCCGGCGCCTCAGTTACTCAAATTAAAATTAAAGGTGTTTCTCACGAGTTCTCGACTATCCCCGGCGTTAAAGAAGACATGGTTGAACTCACTCTGAATTTCAAAAAACTCAAGTTCCGGATGACCATCGACGAACCGCAATTCCTGACTCTTAAAATTAAGGGAGAAAAAATTGTTACCGCCGCCGACATTAAAACTAATTCTAACGTTCAAATTTTAAACCCCGAAGAAGTGATCGCCAACATTACGGCTAAAAACAGCGAACTGGATATAGAAATTCGGGTGGAAAGGGGATTGGGTTACTCCGCCGTCGAATCGAGAAAAGAAGAGGAAAAGTTAGCGATCGGCACTATCGCCGTTGACGCCTTCTTTTCTCCCGTCACTAACATGAGTTACACTGTCGACAATATGCGTGTTGGCGAAAGAACTGACTATAATCGCTTAAAACTCGAAATTGAAACGGATGGTACGATTAGTCCTTCTTCCGCTCTTCACAAAGCCGCCATTATCTTAAACGACCACTTCAAGGCTATCTCGGGAGTGCCGATTCAAGAATTCGATGCTCCCCAAACTGATTCATCGCTCAAGGCCATTAAAACCAAGAAACGAACCTCTGTCAAAAAATCCAAAGAATCGGATGACAACGCCTAAATCATCATGCGCCATCTAAAGAAAGGAAAAAAATTTGGCCGTTTAAAAGGTCCTCGCCAACACTTCTTGAGGAACTTAGCTAGCGACCTTATCCGGAAAGAAAAGATTGAAACCACCGAAACCAGGGCTAAAGCCATCCGATCCGTCGTTGAAAAGTTGGTCACCTTAGCCAAGAAACAAAATTTAGCCAGCCGCCGCCTTTTAATTTCCAGACTTCATAACGGCAGAGTTGCCAAAAAACTTTTCGAAGAAATTGGACCAAGATACTTGGAACGCAAAGGGGGCTACTTAAGAATTACCAAAAGTTCGAAAGCCAGAAAAAGAGACAGCTCTCCTTTGGCCACCATCGAATTTGTCTAAGCCCAAAATCTTTCCAAAGGAAAACATTAATTTTACCTTTTAATATTTTAACTTTTAACTTGAAACATGGATTATCATCTTGATGCTAAAAATAAAAACTTAGGTCGCCTGGCTTCAGAAATCGCTCTCATTCTTCAAGGAAAGAAAAGCGCTCATTATGAGCCGCGTCTTGTCGGCTCCGACAAAGTTTTACTAGAGAATTACAAAGACTTCACTTTAACTGGTCAAAAGTTCAAGCAAAAGCTTTATCACCGCCACACGGGCTACGTTGGCCACATTAAAACTGAAACCTTCGAACAGTCCTTCACTAAAGATCCCAAGCGGGTTATCCGGGAAACCGTCCGGCGCATGTTGCCTAAGAATTTCTTAAATCAACGTCGCTTACACAATCTTATTTTCGTTGACTAAAAAATACATGGTTAAAGATCAAAAAGAAAAAATCGTTAAAGCCCATCCAGCCAAAGCCTTGAAAAAAGACGAGCTTGCGCCCCGGTATTTCGGGGCGGTTGGTCGTCGTAAAACAGCTATCGCTCGCGTCAGAGTTACAAGTGGTCACGGCAGTTTTTATGTCAACGAAAAGGAGATCGGTCAATATTTTCAATCCCCGGAACTAAGCGAGGTCGCCCGGCACCCCTTAAAAAACTTAAAGCTAGGAGATAAATTTAACGTTAGCGCTCATGTCTCGGGTGGCGGTTTGAGGTCCCAAACCGAAGCTATCCGTCATGGTTTAGCCCGCGCTCTTATTCTTTTGGACCCCGAGCTTAAAAAGAGATTGAGAGTTTTTGGATTTTTAACTCGAGACTCCCGGATGGTGGAACGCAAAAAATACGGCCTCAAAAAAGCCCGCCGCGCCCCGCAATGGAAAAAGCGTTAGCTTTTCCAATTGCGGGCGAAGGGTGGGTCGGAGGGAAAGCCACTGGGTTCCCTCCGCGTAGGAAATTATTCAAAACCGAGGGTTTTGAAAGAGCGGAAGCGACCCCGCAATGGAAAAAGCGTTAGTTTTTTTCTTTGGGGGAAATTTCCCTTGTTTAGAAAAAATCGAGGATTTCTTCAGTAGTAAGCGATTATGACCAGAACTACGATCGTCTCCTTTTTCATAGTCCTTTCTATCCACGCTGTAGCCTTAAATCAGGCTTGGTACGACGCCTTTTGGTGGTTTGATATTCCTATGCACCTTATTGGCGGGGCGTTGGTCGGATTGTTTTTTTTCACCTTGTTTACTAAACCCCTCAAAAATCTTTTCTCTGAACGCCGCTTTTTTTTACTTCTCATTCTATCCATCGGTTTCGCTTCCTTAATTGGTCTCCTCTGGGAATTTTATGAATACCTCAAAGACGTCTACGTTTTTAAGTTGCACCCTCTCGATTTTGCGCCTAACCCCAACACTCTCCCCGACACCTTGGATGACCTTTTAAATGATTTAACTGGTAGCCTAACCTTAAGCCTTCTCTTCTTATTTTTCTCATTCAGGAAACCGGTCAACCCAGCACCACAAATGCGATGATTTTATTTCTAACTGCCCTACTTAACATATTAATTATCCAGTAACATTAGTTATAATGATAAAACAATGACATATCAAATAAGCCCTTTACGTCGCATTTGTGGTGCTGGGTTGACCTAATTAGTGGATAAACTGGGTATAAAAATCCCTAGCTACCGAAAGGCTAATTCTCGCTTCTACCCCCTTACCACTGGTTTTAAAGTGTAACTTTTCCGAAGCTTTTGCTATTATATTATTAGAATCCCCCCAAAGATTCCGGATCAAATAATTATATTTGGGAGGGCAAATTATCTTGAGCCGCTGGCCTGTCCAGGGTCTCAAGATTGAGCCCACCCCCTTGGTTTTTTAAGCCCGGGGATCATAGGGGGGATTCGAGTTAAAAACCCCTTACTCGGGTTTATTTTTTTTGCTGAAAACTTTTTTATAAAATTCTCGTAGGTGCTCCTTGATGTGCTTTCGATAACGTTCGTTTCTTATAAGTGTCACTAGAGTTGGCGAAATCGAACCCAAAATCATTAAAGCTACTATCGGCCAAACGTAGGCTTCGATATTCGGGATTACTCTTCCTAAATAAAATCCGATCGTCACCAGTCCGAATGTCCATAGCGCTCCCCCAAATAAATTATAAAAAACGAAACTTAAATAACGCATTCGCCCCACTCCGGCCAAAATCGGCGCAAGCGTTCTAACCAGTGGCATAAATCGTGCCAAGATAATCGTTTTCCCGCCGTGTCGTTCGTAAAATTTTTCCGCCCGCAAAATATGATCTTTATGAAATAAAAAAGAATCCTCTTTTTTAAAAATTGCTGGTCCAACTTTCCGGCCAATCATATAACCCACGCTGTCTCCCAAAACCGCCGCCCCAAAAATTAAACCGAGCAGAAGCCAGTAGTTTAGTAAGCCCTTGTAGGCTAAAATTCCGGCGGTAAAAAGTAGCGTGTCTCCTGGCAGAAAAAACCCCAAAAGCACTCCCGACTCGGCGAAAACCACAGTGAATATCCCCAAGTATCCCGCTGTTTCAATGAGTGTCGGTATATTTAACATCTTGACATTCTTTGAGGCTATTCTAACATAACTTTAGCAGTTCTTGAGGGAGAAAGGGGGTAAGGCAGTGAATCATCACGAACTTGAACGGAGAAGAGGGTGGCATCGCGCCAATCCCGAAAGAACCAGAGCTATTAGTCGAAGGTGGAGGTCTACTCATCGAGCGATCAAGTACGCCACCCGCGTGCGTTACTATGCTCGCAACCGAGCCAACCCAGAAAACACCCGAAACAGCCATACGAGATGGACGAGCGAAGATGTCCAAGCCATTTTACGGCACCGCCTCCCCGATCGGGTTTTAAGCCGCCGCCTTGGCCGAACCATCAAAGCCATTCAAGACAAAAGAGGTGTCTGCCGAGATGCCTACTACAAAAGATGACAGCCCCTTTCGGGCTGTTTTTCTTCTACACTATTCGCGGCTAATAAACTTTGGTCGGGCTGCCGGGAATCGAACCCGGTCTACACCCACCCCAAGGGTGCGTACTGCCGGTATACTACAGCCCGTTAAATTTTAACGATTCCAAAAAGGAGTTTAAGCCTTACGAGCCAGGGTTTTAATGCACTGAGTGCAAGCCAAAATCCGCTTGCCATTCGGTAGTTTTGTCTTCTGAAGATTCGGGTATTTTCTTGAGCGGTTAGTTGGGTTGTAATGGCCCCGCAGAAGCTTCCTTGTGCCCATCATTGCCGAGCTTTTACCGCAGATTTCACATTTACGCATAGTTATTCAATACTACCGATCTATTTAAAAAAATCAACCCTTCGTTAACTACGAGCGGAAAAAGTTGTTTTTCCGAAACCCCGCAGGCAGTCGAGCTTGGACCGCCGTTTCCCTTTTCGTGAAAGCGAAAATTCGGCGGGCGGCTAACGAGGACAAGCCAGCGAGCCGCTGGAGCGAGCGTGGCGGGTTGAGGAAGGACAACTTTTTCCGCCGTCTACTCCGCCTTGACTCTCAGTTTCTTTGATCGCTTTCGATTTAGTTTCGGCAAGTGGATCGTTAAAATTCCATTTTTTAACGTTACCTTCGATTCTTCCGGATCCACCTCTTGAGGTAAAATGACGGATCTTGAAAACTTGCCCCAGTAGCATTCTTGGTAAAAATAATCTTCATCCTTCACTTGCTTTTCTCTCCTCCGCCGGCCGATAATTGAGACCGAATCCGTGGTCACATCAACATCCAAATCTTCCGATGTGACTCCGGCAATCGCCGACTCAATTACAATCTCGGTCGGGGTTTGGTAAACATCAATGGTGAGCTGCCCCTCCGGCTCCGAATCAAAATCTTCTTCGACCCTTCGCGGGCTCGCTTTCGGTCGGCTGGCCACACTCATGGCTTTCACCAGTTCCACTTCCGGTTCGTTTTCACTCCCATCTAAAAACTTTTCCTCGTTGTCATTCATATTCTTTAATTATTATATCGATCTTCTTTTTAGTTTTTCAAAGTCTCCGATAATCAAAAAGCCAACGATTATGAGTAAAACTAAAGTATAAATCCGATCGTCAAATTTAATTATAAGGTAATTGAAAAAAGCGTGCAAGCCCGTCGCTAAAAACAGACCCAAGAGCAAATACCGCTTATTCCCAAAGCTCCGAATCGTTTTCGCCCAGTAATAACCGACCGTGCCCGATGCCAAAGCGTGGAGTAGGGTGGCGCCAATAAACCTGATCGAAATGGTTTTGATCGCGTCACCGACCGTGGTTACTCCCATCGTAAGAAGTTTATGATCGAGAATTTTATTCGCAATGGCTAAGTTCTCGACCGTGGCAAAACCTAAAGCTATGACCACCATATAAATCATGGCATCCACCGGCTCGTTAAAATCCGTTTTCTTATTCACCACTCCATAAGCCGCGCCAAACTTTACCACTTCCTCAATTAACGCCAAAATAATTATCAAAATTATCCCGGAGAACAAATGCAGATTTCGGAGAGCCACATCCAACTCCACATCGCAGCTTTTGAAAAAGAAAAAATTTTTAAAAGCAAAGCACTGGGCAAAAAAAGCCAAAATCGTCACCACCATCCCCGCCACAAAAACGAAAGCGATCAACCCCTTTGGTTCCGGATGAAGATCTTCTCTGAGATAGAAAAAAAGCCAGGCAAATCCCGGTAAGATTCCTAAAATGATCGCCAGTATTACCATCATATTAATTTTAACCTAAAACCTAGGTTGGTCTACCCCGTGGTAAATTTCGACCTTTTTATTAACTGTGCTTAAAGTTGTCGAAATTTTACTACCGGGGCCACCTCTCCACCATCAACAAGTCCTTATGTCCCATCTTTTGCCAAATCTCTTCGGTCACAAACGGAATGAACGGGTGGAGCATTTTGAGGCTCTCTTTCAAAATGGTCTCGAGCTTAGCATAAGCCGCCGCCGCATCTTTCAAATTTTCGCCATTTAGTCTCGATTTTGAATTTTCAATAATCTTGTCGGCAAATTCGTGCCAAAAGTAGTGGTAAAGTTTCTCCCCCGCTAAATGGAATTCGTACTTCTCAATATGTTTTGTGACTTGCGCTTGAATTTTTTTAAGTTGCGCTAGATCTTTTCTATCAGCAGGGGATAGTTCTATCAGGGCTTTTTTCCCGCGTTTGTCCGCGTGTCGTCCAGTCTTGTACGCAGGCTTACTCATCATCACAAACCGCGCCGCATTCCAAATTTTAGTGGCGAAGTTTCGATAGCCCCGGATTTTATCTTCAGAAAGTTTGATGTCGCTCCCCGGTCCGGTGCCAATAATCAGCGACAGTCTGGCCGCATCTGCGCCGTATTTGTCTGCCATCAAAAGGGGATCAATGCCGTTCCCTAAAGTCTTGCTCATCTTCCGGCCTTGCATGTCGCGCACCAGTCCGTGCAAATAAACCTTTTTAAACGGCACCTCGCCGAGTAAATAAGTGCCCATCAAAATCATTCTCGCCACCCAGAAAAACAGAATGTCATATCCTGTTTCAAGCACGCTCGTCGGATGAAAAATATCCAAATCCGAGCCAGGAATTGGCTTACAGTCATTTTTATCTTTTATTTTTGATTTTTTATTTTGAGCGCAAGTGAAAGGCCAACCAAGAGTTGAGAATGTCCACAACCCTGACGAAAACCAAGTGTCAAGTGTGTCAGGATCCTGTTCCCAGCCGCTCCCTTGCGGTCCCTCAACCCCACAGTAAACTTCTTCGCCTTTGTACCAAACCGGAATCCGATGCCCGTACCAAATCTGCCGCGAGATACACCAATCTCGCAAATTATCGATCCAATGAAAATAAATCTTTTTGAACCGTTCCGGCTTTATTTCAATCTCACCGGACTTTACCGCCTGTCTCATTAAATCTTTCAAGCTGTATTTCTGCCCATTCTTTATCCCTCTTAACTTCGATCCTCGAACTTCGAACTTTGAACCTACGTTAACGAACCATTGTCTCATCACTTGCGGCTCGATAATCCCGCCCCCGCGGCTGTTCATCGCTAAACGGTGAACGTAATTTTCGTCCACTCTCGTAAGCAAACCCTTGGCTTTTAATTTCTCCACGATCTTTGGCCGCGCTTCTTTAATCTTCATCCCCGCAAATTCTCCGGCGATGGGCATTAGTTTCCCAAATTGATCAATAATCTGTTCGCGGTCGAGTTTGTGCCGCTCCGCAATTTCAAAATCCGCGTTGTCATGCCAAGGTGTAATCGTCATCGCTCCCGTGCCAAATTTCATGTCGACCGCCCTGTCTTTGATGACCGTCGCCGCAATTTTACCATTCATCCACTCCACCGTGAGTTTCTCGCCGTGCTTATAATTTTCGTACCGCTTATCGTCTGGATGCACCACCACGTATTTGTCACCAAACTTTGTCTCCGGTCGCGCCGTCCCAATTTCAAACGGCCCGTACTTCAAGTAATAAAAAAGGGATTTCTCCTCAATCCATTCGATCTCATCGTCCGACACGGTCGTTTGGAGCTTCGGATCCCAGTTCACAATGCGCTCTCCGCGGTAAATCAACCCGGCCTCATACATCCGCTTAAACGCTTCACCGACCGCCTCACCCCGTTTCTCGTCGAGCGTAAACGCTTCACGGCTCCAATCCAAGGACGCCCCCATCCTCTTGATTTGATGAACGATGTAGTCGTGACTCTTCGCCGCAAATTCTTCCACTCGTCGCAAAAATTCTTCCCGTCCCAGATCATGTCGGTTCTTCCCTTCTTTTTTGTGGATATCTTTCTCAACTTTAGACTGCGTGGCAATCGCCGCGTGATCGGTGCCGGGGAGCCAAAGTGTTTTCATTCCCTTCATCCGCGCGTAGCGGATCATAATGTCCTCAATCGCGAGCATCGCCGCGTGTCCCATGTGCAGTTCCCCAGTCACATTTGGCGGCGGCAAGACAATCGAAAAAGTCTTTTGACTCGACGATTTGCCCTTTGCCCTTTGCCCTTTGCTTAAATTATCCGGATTAAAAAACCCCGACTTCTCCCAAAGTTTGTAGATCCTCTCCTCGACTTCTTTGATGTCATACCGCGGTTCCATCGTTTCCCCCATTGCATTGATTTTATTCGATTTGGGCGGTAAATTCCACTCTGACTTTCTCTCTATAGTTTAACTCGACTAAATATCGAGCCAAAATTCTAAGTGGATCAAAAACCTTTAAACCCAGTCGATCGAAATTTTCGAAGTACAAAGAAAACTCCGTGCATGCCAAAAGCAAAGTTTCCACTCCTCGACTTTTAAACTCCATCGCTATTCCCTCTATTTCGTTTTGAGTTATTAACTCGCCACCTTTGATTCTGTAGATCATCTCCATAATCTTCTCTTGGTTTCCTTCGTCCGGCTCGATAATTTCTAAGAACTCATTGTTCCGGTATATCTTTTCGCGAATTGTTCCAGTTGTCGCTAAAATTCCTATCCGACCTGCCTCCTTCTCTACTTCTTCGATCGTAATTTTAACCAAATTTAGTATCGGCAAAGTCGACCTTCGCTGAATTTCCAGGAATCTCGTATGAGCGGTATGGCAGGGGATAGCAATCACATCCACTCCCATAGACTCAAAAACCTTAATTGAATCTACTATTTCCCGCGTGAAACTTTCACCTCCATCCCGCATAAGAGAATCAGTCCGATCGGTAATTTTCGGATTAGTAAAACAAATCACCTCCAAATGATCTTGATCCCGAGAAGCCGGCGTCGCCTCAATAATCAATCTTTGAAGCAAAACTCCGGCCATCGGTCCCATCCCCCCTAAAATCCCCACTCTGAAGTTTTTGTTCTTTCTACCTTCCATTTTCTTTAAGGATCTTAACTACTTTATCTTTTGGCAGTGCGTCAAAGGAGTTTCCGTCGCGTCCCGTCAGTGCCTCCGCCGCAAAAAGCGAGTCGTAAATACTTTCCTCTACCGCATCCGCCACCGCGTAGAAAAATTTAGAGAGAGTCTCTTCTTCTAAACACCTCCCCACTTCCCCCGAAGCTTCCAGTCCGATGCGGCTCGTGCTAAAAGCGATCGCATAGTCTCCGCTTCCACTTAGCATCACCGAGCCCGTCCTCACCATTCCGAAAAAAGCTCTTTTAGCGACCCTTTTTAGTTGGCGCGATGTAAGTGGCGCATCAGTTGCAATCACTATCATGCAAGATCCATTATCTCGAAGCGGAGTTCTGGCCCCCCCTTCCAAAATGTGCCCGACTGGCACGCCTAGTATAGTAAGTTCTCCTCTAAAGTTCGGTTGAGTTAAAACTCCCAAAGTGTACTTATTCTCTCCAACCTCAATCACTCTCGAAGCTGTGCCCATCCCGCTTTTAAAAGAAAACGATCTTATTCCAGTGCCCGCTCCTACATTGCCAATTAAAAAGTTCGGCGATCTCGAAGCGTACGCCTTTAATACATCTTTTTTTGAAAGAGAGTCCTTATGAATGTCGTTCAAAAAACCATCATTGGTTTCCCCGACAAAAACATTTACCGTATCGTCTTTCCCAACCCCTGGCGTATTTTGAATTACAACCTCAATTAATCCGCGGGTGACTGGCCCGACTGCCAGTGTATTAGTCAGTCCGATTGGAGCCTCAATCGTTCCAAGTTCTTCTATCTGTGTGCTTCCCGCAATTTTTCCCGCGCCGTTACCGACCGAAATCGCCGCCGGTAGTTTTTTACTAAACAAGTCTTTTATTCCTGGGTCGATAATTGTAATCCCTGTCCTTACATCCTCCCCTTCAATTTTTGTAAAATGTCCAACCAAAACTCCCCCTACATCTGTGATAGTATTTTTTGGACCAGTGTTTAAAATTCCAACTTTAAAACCGTAATCTCTAAATCTTTTCATTGTTTATTTTTTTAAGAATTGATCCAGGTGTCGCGCTTCGCGCGACACCTGGAAACACGTTTACTCAAAGACAACTGGTAGGATCGCCATATCCACCCGTCCATGAACCCGGAGGGTGTTCGACGGTACGGCGCAAGCTGAAGCCGAGACGAGCTTGCCATCCACCCGCCAGGGTCTAACGAGTAGTCTGCAATCGAACATTTCGTCCGTTCCTCGCTTGGTGTTGCGGACGGCTATCCGAGCTACTGCTGTTGGCACGCGACGCTGGACTATGAAAGGCTGCCGAGATGCAATTCTTTCATCAATCCAATGCCGCCAAGTCTCATCGGTGAGACCGTGACCCATCAGTACGCCATAGGAACGGGCGGCCAAGATGTTAGCTCCGCAAACTTTTAGAACCAGTAGATCGCGAACCGCTTCCGCCAAGCTGCGAAGTTCATCGAGGCTGCGGATTCCGTGGCCTACCACTTCAAACGGGAATGATTCCCGCGAGGTGATGATGTGGGAGTGGGGGATGATCTCATCCAAAGTTGCCATGGTTCCTGGTAGCAACATCTCTTCAAAATCTCTTCGATGGCTCCAGTAGATCGAAAACCAGGCTTTGTTCCCCCACGGCCCAAACTCAGGGACTAATCTCACCCTTCGAGCATGGGCGGCCAAAACGATTTGAGCGAGTTTCCCGCTAGTCTCAAAAATAGGGAATTGTCGCCAGATCGTTTCCACTCTTACCCCTCGACCTCCGAAATGGATTGGAGAGTAGAACACTCCCTCGTCGTTTACCTCGATCTGATCAAGTTCGGTAGTGGTGATGATCTTAGCTGCTAGACCTCGCTCATTCAGCTTGGTTACCAACCAGCTCATCTCGGACACGTAGCACTTGCTCCACTCGTCGGAAACGAGGATCACGAGGAGTCCTGGCTTAGTAAGCCACCTGATACATCTCTCCCAAGCGTCTTGATTGACGGTATAGACTCGGTCAAGGTGGTAGAGTTCAGCGAATCCTCCCGGCATCTCGTCGACCTCGGAAGCGAAGAGTCCTACGCCAGTCCAATGGAGGTCAGCGCGACTCACTGAAAAACACTCTTCGCTGGGATGGAGATACACCTCTCGAAGTTCAGGAGCGTCTGGCATATCTACACCAGCGGAGAGAAGTTCTTCAAGATCAGGCCTCCTCGCCATTCTCGTGCAGGCTTTCTCAAAGGCGTGAAGAGCTCCCACGATTTCGGTCATCGCCTCGCTGTCGCAGACGATCGGCGCGTCCGCCACCCGGATCCAGCTAATCCTCGACCCTTCAGGAATCTCGAGGGCCATTTCAGTGTCAACGATCATCGCCGCAAGGTCTGGTCCCTGATTGAGTCGCTCGATGGTTTCGCGGACCGAATCAGGAAGCGTTACACTGGTCGGAGGGTTTTCTCCATTCCTAGGTTTTCCCCATGGGAAAAGTCCTTGGCTAAGCCGGTTTTCGAATCTGTTGCGGAAATCAGCTCGGACTTGCTTAGCACAGGTTGCTGGTCGATCGGGCCCGTGAACCTTGACTGCCCAATGAGCACCTTGGGCCCAGCGTGGAATCGAACTCGCGTCTTCCGGGCGGCTGGCTGTGGCCATAGTAAAAAGTCCACTGCCACTTTTGTCGAAAAGCACTACCGCCGCCTGAGACGAAACCCCACCTTCGAAATACCGGCGGATCGAGTCATGATCGGGGAAAATAAGGTGGTCTTGTTCGCCCGAACCATTCATTCGCGCGAGCTCACGGATCACTTCCTCACTCGCCTTGTTTCCTTGAAGAGTGAACACTACTCTCGGAACTGGGAAAACCGTTCCCCTGGTTTCAATCTTAAGCACTGATCCCTCCTTGTCTCGCGTTTATCGTTCAGTTGTTCTGCCTCGCTTATCTCGCAGTTGTCTTGAGTTAACAAAGAACAAACCAGCTCCTGATTTTTCAGGAGCTGGTTTGAGGTTCTCTTATTTTTTTTGTCTCGTTTAGAAATTAGGTTTCTTGTTTTTGTTGTAAGTGAGACTCAGACCAGCTCCCGAAAGAAAAGTAAAATAGACCATCCAATAGTGGTTCTTAGAAACTTTCCTAAAGCTGCTCCGAAGTTCGCTAATCATTTTTCAGTTACATAAGAGATTATAGACAGTTTTCGAAACCTGTCAAATGTTGATAACTTATTAAAAAAATCCCCAGGGAGTCACGGCGTACCACTCCCATTTGCAGCCGGGAGGAGAGTTTGGTCGCTATCCCTGGGGACAATTGGTCGGTAGGGGAGGTAGATCCCGCCGACAGAAAAATACTAAGAGGTCTCATAAATAAAGTCAAAAAAAGCCGCCAACCCCTCCCAAGAAGTCGGCGGCCAAGTGACCCAATCTTCCCTCACGAACACGAAGTCGGGCCGCTGTTCCAAAGATTACTCTACTCCTCTTATTTGAATTTGTAAACCCAGTTCGACCGCGTTTCAACGCTAACTAAAGAAACATAAACGTCAATACTTCATAAAAATCAACAAATTTATCATTTTAAGAGCAGCGTTTAGTGAACCCAGCTCCACGACTTTACAGCCGTGGCTTCAGGGCTATACCCTTCGGGATCATAACTGCCACTTCCTCCATGTCACACCCATGGCTTCCGTGGGGCTGGGTGAAAGTCGAGTTTCTACTATCCGGGCAAACATAAAAAGACGGCGTCAGACACATGGCCTAACGCCGCTCACTTCTTGGTCCATCTTTCGGTTGTTTCGCGCCTTAGATGGACTGCCTTGACCCCATGACGTTTGCGATGCCGCGGCTCTTCAGCTGGGATAGCTGAGTCGAGCCGCGAATCTTCGCGTCAAAGGGGTTCGGGTAGTTATTCATTGAAACTCCCCGTGATCCGA